>NZ_JAJNHQ010000010.1:0-136941 GCF_022386845.1 Mammaliicoccus sp. C-M13
CGTTCCGCGAGAGTAGGACGTTGCCGGGCAAATATTTATAAAATGGATGCGATGAGCCGCACTCGAGACCTGTTAGGTCTCTTTTTTTTGATTTAATTTAAAGACTAATCTTTCTATTTCTATACATACAAATGGGAGTGGGACAGAAATCTCATTTTATTAAAAAGATTTCGTAGTCCCACCCCGGCAAAGGATGACTAGGTATGAAAAAAGCTTGATATAAGCGCATTTTCATACCAGTCATCTACTGCCAATACAAAAAGAGAGTCTGGGACAATTATTTATGTCCCAGACTCATTTGTATTATATGAGTAATGAGTAAAGCATCTTATTTTGATTAATATAAATGTATTTAGGGTCAAATTCACTAACATTTTTATAAAGCTGATCAAGATCATTGTGGTCTTTTAATTGTATACCGATAATAACGGTACCTGTATTTTGACTCGATTTCTTTAAGTACTCGAATTTAGTAATATCATCATTCGGTCCTAAAACATCATTAACAAATTCTCTTAAAGCACCAGGTCTTTGAGGGAAATTAACAATAAAGTAATGTTTCATATCTTCAAATAGCAATGAACGTTCTTCTATTTCCTTCATTCTATTAATATCATTGTTGCCACCACTGACGATACATACTACATTTTTACCTTTAATTTCATTTTTGTAATGGTTTAATGCCGATACACTTAAAGCACCTGCAGGCTCAGCTATAATAGCTAATTTCGAATACATATCTAAGATTGTGCTACACACTTCACCTTCATCGATTGCGACAAAATTATCTACAACGTTTTTAGCGATATCAAATGTTAATTCGCCAACTTTACCTACTGAAGCACCATCTACGAATTTATCTATATCTGTAAGTGCTACAACTTTATTAGCTTTCACAGATTGTGCCATACTGCTAGCACCTAATGGCTCAACACCAATTAATTGTGTAGAAGGGCTCTTATCTTTTAAATAAGTACCAACTCCAGAGATAAGGCCGCCGCCTCCAACTGCTGCAAAACAATAATCAAAATTTATATTTTCTTCAGAAGAAAAGTCTAGGATTTCTTTTGCTATAGTACCTTGTCCTGCAATCGTATTTAAATTATTAAATGGATCAATAAATGATAAATTAAATTTATTAGTGTACTCTAGTGCGTGTTTTAGACAATCATCGAATGTATCACCGATCAATTCAATTTGCACGAATTCTCCACCATGAAATTTAACTTGATTTATTTTTTGTGACGGAGTAGTAACAGGCATGAATATTACAGCTTTAATACCTAAATACTTAGCTGTAAATGCAACACCTTGTGCGTGATTACCTGCACTTGCGCAACTTACGCCATTAGCACGTTGTTCATCAGTTAGTTGATTAATCGCGTAATACGCGCCTCGTAATTTAAAAGATCTTACCCATTGCATATCTTCACGTTTTAGATATACATTGCAATCAAATTTTTGAGATAAGTATAAGTCTTTTTCAAGTGGTGTTTGTTTGACGGTATCTTTAAGTTTTAAAAATGCATCTTCGATATCATCGGTACTTAATCGAGTTTTTAAGGTCATTCTATCACTCCTATATTAGTTGTGCGTTTTTTCATATTCATTAATTTGGTCTTCATATGTTAATGTAATTGCGATATCATCTAGTCCATTAACGAGTTTATTTTTCCATGTTGCATCAATATCGAAGTGATATTTAGCTTCTGGTGTTATAATTTCTTGATTTGGTAAATCTATTGTAATTTCACTATGTTGAGCAATTGATTCTCTATCTGTTTTATTTTCAATAGCAATAGGAAGCATACCGTTTTTAGTACAGTTCATGTAAAAGATATCACTAAAGCTACCAGCTATTATAATAAGAAAACCAAAGTCTTTTAAAGCCCATGCAGCGTGTTCTCTTGATGAACCACAACCGAAGTTATCTCCAGAAATTAAAATAGATGCGCCTTTATATTCAGGTTTATTTAAATTGAATTCTGGATTTTCTGAGCCATCTGAAAGGTAGCGCCATTC
Organism: Mammaliicoccus sp. C-M13; assembly: GCF_022386845.1. NCBI lineage: Bacteria > Bacillati > Bacillota > Bacilli > Caryophanales > Staphylococcaceae > Mammaliicoccus > Mammaliicoccus sp. C-M13. The sequence continues at coordinate 2,023 of NZ_JAJNHQ010000010.1, forward strand.
ATCGAATAAAAATGGTCCGAATCCTGTTTTAGAAATACGTTTTAAAAATGCTTTAGGAATAATTTGATCTGTATCAATATTATTATTTAATAGAGGTACAGTTTTACCATTAAATATATTAATAGGTTCCATTTAAATGACCACCTTTCTTGTATCTACAAATCTACCATTAATTGCAGCAGCTGCAGCCATAGCAGGGGATACTAGATGAGTTCTAGCTCCTTTACCTTGTCTTCCTTCGAAGTTACGGTTACTTGTAGATGCACAGTGTACTCCATCAGGTACTTGGTCTGGGTTCATACCTAGACACATTGAACATCCAGGTTCTCTCCAATCAAAACCAGCGTCTTTAAATATTTTGTCTAGACCTAAAGCCTCGGCTTGAAGTTTAACACTTCTTGAACCAGGGACAACAATAGCTGTTATATTAGAGTGGACGGTATGACCATCTACGATTTTACTTGCTTCGATTAAGTCTGAAAGTCTAGCATTTGTACATGAACCTAGAAATACATATCCTAAAGGAATATCTCTTGCTGTTTGACCTGGTTCAAGTCCCATATAGTTATAAGCTCTTTCATCATTTAAATCATTTATTTCAGGGAAAGGAGTACTAAAACTTACGCCCATCTCGGGACTAGTTCCCCAAGTCACTTGTGGTTCTAAATCGGTCACATCTACATTGATAATTTTATCGTAAGTAGCGTCTTCGTCCGAATAGAGTTCTTTCCATTCTTCTACTTTTTCTTCAAAGTTTTCAGGTTGGTATTCACGACCTTTAACATATTCAAAAGTTGTTTCATCTGGTTTCATCATACCGTATTTTGCGCCAGCTTCAATTGCCATATTACAAATGGTCATGCGTTCATCCATCGTCATATTTTCAATGGCTTCTCCAGCGAATTCTAATGCGTAACCAGTTCCAAAATCTACACCATGTTGATTGATTAAATAAAGAATAAGGTCTTTGGCATAAACACCATTAGGTAAACTTCCATCTACTTGTATTTTTAAGTTTTTAGGTTTAGTTTGCCATAGAGTTTGTGTTGCAAAAACATGTTCTACTTCACTTGTACCAATACCAAAAGCTATAGCACCAAATGCGCCATGTGTAGCTGTATGGGAATCGCCACATACAATTGTTTTTCCTGGTTGTGTTAAACCTGTTTCAGGTCCAACCATGTGCACAATACCTTGTTCATCTGAACCCATATCAAATAACTTTACACCGAAAGCCTCACAGTTTTTTTGCAAAGCTTGAATTTGTTTATTAGCTATTTCATCTCTAATATTGAATATATCAACTGTCGGTACATTGTGATCTAACGTAGCAAATGTACGATCAGGTCGTCGGACTTTCCTATTTTGTAATCTTAAGCCTTCAAAAGCTTGAGGAGAAGTGACTTCATGTATTAGGTGTAAGTCGATATATAATAATTGTGGTTCACCTTCTTTACCGGCTATTATATGTCGATTCCATACTTTATCAAATAATGTTTGACTCATGTCGTTTCCTCCTTTTAAATTGATTTTTTAATAGTTTCGAAGACTTCAGATGTGCTAGATTGTCCACCTAAATCTTTTGTTGAAATACCTTCTTTTATTGTTTTAAATACGATATTTTCTAAATGTTGTGCACATTCTGGTTGATTTAAACTTTCACGTATTAACATTGCTAAAGATAATAACATGCCACTTGGATTTGCTATATCTTTTCCAGCGATATCAGGAGCTGAACCATGAATAGGTTCATATAAACTAGGTCCGTCTTCTCCAAAGCTAGCTGAAGGTGATAATCCTAATGAACCTGGGATAACCGATGCTTCATCGCTTAAAATATCACCAAATAAGTTTTCAGTTACAATTACATCGAATTGTCTTGGATTTGTTATAAGATGCATGCTGCAAGCATCTACGAGTAAATGATTTAAAGTTACATCAGGATATTGTTTTGAAACTGTTTCTAATGTTTGTCTCCATAATTTTGAAGAACTTAATACATTTTCTTTATCTACTGAAGTTACAACTTTATTTCTATGTTGAGCTAGTTTAAAAGCAACATGTGCTATTCGTGTTATTTCATCAACTGAATAAGCTAGAGTATCTACAGCTTTATTTTCATCGAAATATTTTGGTTCGCCAAAATATAAACCGCCTGTTAATTCTCTAACGATGATAAAATCTGTATTTTTTACTAATGATTCTTTAAGTGGAGAAAGGTGTGCAGTTGATTCAGTAACAATTGTAGGCCTAATATTAGCAAAAAGTTTAAGTGCTTTTCTGATACCTAATAGTCCATGTTCAGGTCTGTTTTTAGGATCTGTCCATTTAGGTCCTCCAACAGCACCTAACAAAATAGCATCACTGTTTTTACATGCTTCTAATGTATCAGGAGGTAAAGGTTCGCCATGTTTATCTATGGCGATACCTCCAAAATCTTTTGATACTACTTCATATTCAAAATTAAATTTCTTTGACAGGATTTCTAAAATTTCTAAACTACCTGTTAAAATCTCTGGGCCTATACCATCACCGGGTAGGGCAGTGATTTTGTATGTCATGACTTCACGCCTTCTTTCAATGTAGTTTCACTATGTTTCGCATGCGCTTCAACATAAGCTTTGCATGAAGCATATAAAATATCGTAATCAATACCGATACCTGTATATGTTTCATCTTCAAATTCAACTTGTACATGAACTTCAGCTTGAGCGTCCGTTCCTTCAGTAATTGATTCAATTCTATATTGTTGAAGAGTAGGTGAATAATCAAAAATTCTATCTATGGCATTATAAATTGAAATGATAGAACCAGATCCAATCGATGAATCTTGATAAGTTTTACCTTCTTTATCTTCAATAACGACGACTGCGCTTTGCAGGCCGTTAGATACGAATTGCAGTTGAAGAGCATTAACTTTATAATACGCATTTTCTTCATGTTCACTGCCGCGTAAAATAGCGTGTATATCACGATCAGTTACTTGTTTTTTCTTATCTGCAATAGATTTAAACTGTTTAAATACTTCGACTTGTTCGTCTGGTGTTAAGTCGTAGCCTAGTTCTATTAGTTTTTCACTGAAAGCATGTTTACCGGATAATTTACCTAGAGGTAATGAATTTTTTACAACACCGACGAGTTGTGGTGTCATAATTTCATATGTTTCTGGATTTTTCAAAATGCCATCTTGATGAATACCTGATTCATGGCTAAATGCATTTTGTCCAACAATGGCTTTATTTCTAGGAACTTGAAAGCCTGAATAACGACTGACCATGTCACTTGTATTTTTTGTTTCTTCTAAATTAATATTAGTAGAAAGGTTGTAATGGTCTTTTCTTACATACAATGCAAGTGCAATTTCTTCGAGTGCAGTATTACCAGCACGCTCTCCGATACCATTTATTGCACCTTCAACTCTACGAGCGCCATTTTCAAAAGCAGCAAGGCCGTTTGCTACGGCCATGCCTAGGTCATCGTGACAATGAGAGCTATAAATCACTTCATGGTCACTTTCAACTGATTCAATAATTGTCTTAAAGAGTTGACCATATTCTAAAGGATACGAATAACCTACAGTATCTGGAATATTGATTATATTAGCACCAGCATCAACAGCAGTTTGAATTGCTTTTATTAAAAATGGTAAAGGTGTTCTTGTAGCATCTTCAGGTGAAAACTGTACGTTTTCGAATAATGTTTTAGCATATGTGATATTCTCTTTAATCGATGCTAATACTTCATCTTCAGTCATTTTTAATTTGAATTCTAAATGGATAGGGCTAGTTGCTAAAAATACATGAACTTGTCTATGTTGAGCTAACTTTGTAGATTCATGTACAGCATCAATATCTGATTTTTTACATCTAGCTAAACCACATACAGCTGTTGTTGTTAATGCTTGTGAAATACTTTCCACTGATTTAAAACTACCTTCACTAGAAGCGGGGAATCCTGCTTCGATAACATCTACTCCCCATTTTTCTAGTTGTTTAGCAATTTTGAGACGTTCTTCGAATGAAAAGTTTACTCCAGGTGTTTGTTCTCCGTCTCTTAGAGTTGTATCGAATATTTGAATATGATCTGGCATAATTATCCTCTCCTTAAGTTACTATGATTTATTTGGACTGAATGCTTTTAGCTTTAACAAATGGCATCATGTCACGTAAATCTCTACCAACTGATTCAATTTGATGACCTTGTTGTTCTTTACGCATTCTTAAGAACTCTTTAAAGCCATTTTCATTATCTTTAATGAAGCTATCACTGAATGCTCCTGATTGAATATCTTTTAATACTGCTTTCATGTTGTCTTTAACATCTGGTGTAATAACGCGTTCTCCTGAAACATAGTCACCGTACTCAGCAGTATTTGAAATAGAGTAACGCATGTTTTCCATTCCGCCTTCATACATTAAATCAACGATTAATTTCATTTCGTGTAATACTTCGAAATAAGCAATTTCTGGTTGATATCCAGCTTCTACTAGTGTTTCAAATCCTGATTGGATTAACTTAGTAACACCGCCACATAATACAGCTTGTTCACCAAATAGGTCTGTTTCAGTTTCTTCTTCAAATGAAGTACCAATTACACCAGCACGAGTTGCTCCAATTCCTTTTGCATAGCTAAGCGCTAATTGAGTTGCTTTACCTGAAGCATCTTGGTACACAGCATATAAAGCTGGTACTGCGCTGCCTTCTGTAAATGTACGTCTTACAAGATGACCTGGTCCTTTAGGTGCTACTAGGAACACATCAACATTTTCAGGTGGTTGAATGACTTTGAAATGAATGTTAAATCCATGGGCAAATACTAATGCATTATTTGCTTCTAAATTAGGTTCAATTTCTTCTTTATATACTTGTCCTTGGATTTCATCTGGTAATAGAATCATTACAACGTCAGATTGTTTAACTGCTTCGTTAACTGGATATACTTCAAAGCCATCTTCTTTAGCTTGATCGAATGATTTACCTGGACGAATACCGATAACTACATCATATCCGTTATCTTTTAAGTTTTGTGCATGTGCATGTCCTTGAGAACCATACCCAACTACTGCAATTTTTTTACCTTGTAATGCGTCTTCTGTTACCGAGTTGTCATAAAATACTTTAGTCATAATAAAATGCCTCCAATAGTTAATTTGTTTTGTTTTTATAGTAATCCTGCAGAACCTGTTCGTGACACTTGTGTCACTGGATATATATCTAAATCATCCAATAGATTTTCTATTGTTTGATGGGTTCCAAAAGCTTGTAAATAGATGTGTTCTTCAACATCTTTTAAAATTGTGAGTTGTTCTTTATAAGGTTCGATCACTGATTCGAATTCTTGATAATTGCTAGGATGACCGAGCTTTATAAGAATCAACTCACGATTAAATAAATTTGTTTCTGTAATATCTAAAGCTGAAATTACGTTCACTTGTTTTTCTAATTGTTTAATGATCGTTTCGATACTACTTTCATCTGAAACATCGACGATAAATGTAATGTTAGTAATGCCTTCAGTTTCAGTTGGCGTTGCTGAAAGAGTAACAATGTTGTACTGTCTCCTTACAAAAATACTTGTAAGCCGGTTGAGTGTGCCCGCTCTATCGAGCACTAATGTCTTAATTGTTCTTTTCATTATTCCACGCCCTCCATCTTATAATTTGGTTGTCCACTTGGAACCATTGGTAGTACTGGTTCAGAAGGGGATATTCTAATTTCGATAAGAGCAGGGCCTTTATGTGCAAATGCTTCATCAAGTGTTGATTCTAATTTCTCATTTGAATCAATCATGAAACTTTTAACGCCATAACTTTCTGAAAGCTTCATGAAATCAGGTTGTCCAGAAAATACTGAATGTGAGAAACGTTGACTGTAAAATTTATCTTGCCACTGTTTTACCATCCCTAGTGTTCCATTATTGATAAGAACAATTTTAATATCGTTATCAAATTCGTTAAGAATAGCCATCTCTTGATTAGTCATTTGGAATCCACCGTCACCAACAAAGGCAACAACTGTCTTATCAGGATATGCAAATTTCGCCCCCATTGCAGCTGGAATTCCGAATCCCATTGTTCCAAGACCACCACTTGTAATGATTTGTCCATGTGTTTTAAACGGATAATATTGAGCGACCCACATTTGGTGTTGACCTACATCTGTAGAAACTAATGCATCACCGTCAGTGATTTTACCAATATACTCGATTGCTTGTTGTGGTTTAACAAAGTCATCTGTAGGTGTATCGTATCTGAATGGGTAAGTCGCTTTATTTGATAGACAATGTTCGTACCATTCGTTATGAATTAATTCATGAGCATCATATTCTAACAATGCTTCTAGAGTGAGCTTTGCATCGGCAATAACACCTAAATCAGTAGGTATAATTTTATTGATTTCACTTGGATCGATATCGACATGAATAACTTTAGCGTCTTGAGCAAACTCATCAGGTTTACTTGCTAATCTATCGTCAAATCTACTGCCAAAGTTAATCAACAAATCACATTCTGTAAGTGCCATATTACTTGCGTAAGAACCATGCATGCCGCCCATACCTAAGAATAATGGGTCAGAGTAGGGAATTGACCCTAATCCTAATAAAGTATTCACTACTGGAATTTTAAATTTGTTAGCAAATTCAGTGAGTTCTTTAGAAGCTTCTGCATGATTCACACCAGCTCCAGCTAAAATAATTGGTCTTTTAGCTACACTCATCATTTGAATGATTTGCTCAATTTCTTTATCTTCAGGATTTAAATTAAGCTGATAACCTGGTAAATCTAAATCTCTTGGTTCAACTTCAACTGTTTCTAATACGCCGATATCTTTAGGAAAATCGATTACAACTGGTCCCTTACGACCAGTAGAAGCAATATGAAAAGCTTCGTCTATAATCTTTGGAATATCTTTTACATCTGTTACTTGATAGTTATGTTTTGTAATTGGTGTTGTCATAGAAAGTAAATCCGCTTCTTGGAAAGCATCTTTACCAATACCTGGTCTATGCACTTGTCCAGTAATAACGATCAAAGGGATAGAGTCACTCATTGCATCTGCAATACCTGTGATTGTATTTGTAGCACCAGGTCCACTTGTTACAACAACCACGCCTGGTTTACCAGTAACTCTTGCATATCCTTCCGCGGCATGAACAGCACCTTGTTCATGCCTAGTTAAAATGTGAGGAACTTTACCATCATAAAAAGCATCATATAATGGAAGAACAGCGCCTCCAGGATAACCAAAGATATAATCAACTTTTTGATCAATAAATGATTGTACGAGTAATTCTGCTCCTGTGTAAGTTATTGTTTTTTCCTTAGTTGCTTCATCGGGTTCATTATAAGATTTAGTAGTTAGTGCCATGATAATCACTCCTTAAATTAATTCATCTGGTACTTTCATAATGCCACCTGTATTTGCACTTGTAACAAGGGCAGTATATCTAGCTAAATAGCCAGTTTTTACTTTTGCTTTAAATGGTTTGATATTTTGTTTTCTTTCGTGTAATTCAGCGTCAGAAACATTAACATCTAATTTACGATTAACTAAATCAATTACGATTTCGTCTCCATCGTTAATTAATCCAATAGGGCCACCAGCAGCAGCTTCAGGTGAAATGTGTCCGACAGCAACACCTCTTGTTGCACCAGAGAATCTTCCGTCAGTAATAAGTGCAACATCTTTACCTAAACCTCTACCTACGATGGATGAAGTAGGGGCTAACATTTCTGGCATTCCTGGTCCACCTTTAGGACCTTCATATCTAATAACAACTACGTGACCTTCACGTACTGTATGATTATCAATTGCTTCAACCGCTTCATCATGTGAGTCGAAGCAAATCGCTTTACCGACGAATTTACTAATAGATGGATCAACTCCGCCGACTTTAATAGCTGCACCATCTGGAGCGATATTTCCAAATAATATTGATAAACCTCCAGTTTTTGAAAATGCGTTTTCTTTTTTATGGATAACATCGAGGTTTTTAATTTCTCTATTCTCGTTGTTTTCTCTTAATGTTTTACTAGTTACGGTAATTCTATCTGGATGTAATACATTATCCATAGTCAGCAATTCACCAATGATTGCTGGAACACCACCAGCTTCATGTACATCATGCATTGAGTAAGATGAGCTTGGGGCAATCTTAGATAAGTACGGTGTACGTTTAGCAATTTCGTTTACTCTGTTTAAATCGTAATCAATTCCTGCTTCATTTGCTAAAGCTAATGTGTGTAGAACTGTGTTAGTAGAACCACCCATTGCCATATCTAAAGCAAATGCGTCATCGATAGCATCTTTTGTTACGATATCTTTTGGTTTAATATCATTTTTAACTAAATCCATTAACTTGAATGCAGCATCTCGAATTAATTCTTTTCTTTGTTCACCAACTGCAATTGCTGTTCCGTTATAAGGTAGAGCTAAACCTAGCACTTCCATTAAGCAGTTCATTGAGTTAGCAGTAAACATACCTGCACAAGAACCACAAGTAGGACAAGCGTTTTGTTCCATATCCAAGAATTCTTCTTTACTCATTGATCCATCTTTAAATGCACCAACTGCTTCGAACATTGAAGATAGGTTTAATGCTTTTCCTGTTGAAGATAAACCTGCTTTCATCGGTCCACCTGAACAGAAAATAGCTGGTACGTTTGTTCTAACTGATGCTAGTAACATTCCTGGTGTGATTTTGTCACAGTTTGGCATGTAGAATACGCCGTCAAACCAGTGAGCGTTAATAACTGTTTCTGCTGCATCTGCAATAACTTCTCTACTTGGTAATGAGTAGCGCATGCCAATATGTCCCATTGCAATGCCATCGTCTACACCAATCGTATTAAATTCGAATGGAATACCACCTGCTTCTCTGATTGCTTCTTTAGCAACATCAGCTAACTCTCTTAGATGAACATGTCCTGGGACAATGTCGATGTAAGAGTTACAGATAGCAATAAACGGTTTGTTCATATCTGTTGGGTCTTTAATTTGTCCTGTTGCATGTAATAAGCTTCTTGCAGGTGCTTGTTGGTCACCTTTTTTGATCATGTCACTTCTCATATTTACACTCCTCTAGAAAATAAAAAAACAGCCTCCCAATATAATGGGACGCTGTTTACGAGTCCCATTCAAGTAGAAATAGGACTTAAACCATACAGTAAATTGCAAGTTACTGTTGTTCGAGTCCTACTGAGCGTAATAAAATTACTATTAAGCTATATTCAGTTGTCGGTTTATGTGCCGTCATATAGAATTTCATTACAACTCGTCCTTTCTTCTTAAATGAGAATCTTTATTTTTCGATATATTTTGAATAATTAAAAAATTTATGTACTAAATTTAACCCATATTTCGGGACATGTCAACAGAAGATTTTGATTTTTCTAAATATTTAGACAATGTAAGCGCTTTAGTGATAAAAAACCATTCATTACCCAATTTTTTAATTATTTGTTATAATAATTCAGTTAGTTTAACTTAGTAAAATTAAAGGTAGGTGTTACATTTGTATATTGAAGTTCAAACATTAGATCAAACTAAAAATATTGCAGAAAAATTAGCAAAGCATGTATCGAAAAATGATGTCATTTTGCTTAATGGTGATTTAGGGGCAGGTAAAACGACATTTAGCCAATTTTTTGGTAAAGCTCTAGGCGTTAAGCGAAATATTAATTCACCTACCTTTAATATAATTAAATCATACAAAGGAAAATTGCCTTTTCATCATATGGATTGTTATAGATTAGAAGATAGCGATGAAGATTTAGGTTTTGATGAGTATTTTAATGGTGATGGTGTTACATTAATCGAATGGAGTACATTCATTGAAGATTATCTACCTGAAGAGAGATTAGAAATTAATATTAAGAGATTAGATGAGCATACAAGAACGTTTGAAATTGTTTCAAAAGGTGAACACTATAAACAATTGAAGGAGTTGTTAAATAATGACGACATTACTGATTGATACTTCCAATCAACCATTAGCCGTTGCAATTATGAATGAAAACCAAATATTACTTAATCATCAATCAAATATAAAAAAGAATCACTCGTTACAATTGATGCCAGTAATTGAGAATATGTTAAAAGAAGCCAATATTGTACCTAAAGATTTAACTGAAATTGTAGTAGCAAATGGACCAGGTTCTTATACGGGATTAAGGATTGGTATCACTACAGCTAAAACTTTAGCATATGCACTTAATATACCAGTTTATGAAGTGTCTTCTTTAAAAGCCTTGGCACATACAACTGATATAAAAGAAACGCTAATCGTCCCTATATTTGATGCAAGACGTAATCATGTCTTTACTGGTGTATATAAGTATGAAGATAATGTATTAACAAATGTAATGGAAGATACGTACATCTCTATAGAAGCACTTAAAGAATACTTGGAGTCATTAAACAAAACATATATATATGTAGGGAAAGATGCTGAGAAGCTCCAAGATCAATTAGCAGGTGAAATAAAATCTTATTTACCAGATGCTTCTAGAATGTATGATATTAAAGAAGAACCTGTTAAAAATGTACACGAACTAAAACCACGATATTTAAAATTATCAGAGGCGGAACAAAATTGGAAAAACAATCAGACAACACGTTAGAAATTAGAAAAATGTCAATGGAAGATGTCCCTCAAGTTTATGAAATAGAAAAGCAGAGTTTCACTAATAGTTCGTGGTCGATGGAAGCTTTTTATCATGAATTAGAGAAGAATGAATTTGCTCATTATTTTGTAGTATCGCTAGGTGAAGAAATTATTGCTTATTGTGGTTTGTGGCTCGTGATAGATCAAGCACAAATTACGACGATTTCAGTAAGTAGAAATTATAGAAATAGCGGAGTCGGTCAATTGTTATTAGAATACGTAATGAATTTTGCGAGTTCAACATGCACAACAATGAGTTTAGAAGTAAGAATTGAAAATGATGTAGCAAGACATGTATATGAAAAAGCAGGGTTTACTTATGGTGGCGTCAGAAAAAATTATTATGGCGACGGAGAGGATGCAAAAGTAATGTGGGTGAGTCTAAAAAATGTGTGAATCTATAATATTAAGTATTGAAACAAGTTGTGATGAAACTGCAGCTAGTGTGATTAAAGATGGTAAAGAAATATTAAGTAACGAAGTCGTAACACAGATGATGACACATAAGAAGTTTGGTGGAGTAGTACCTGAAGTAGCGAGTAGACAACATGTAGAAGTGATTACTCGAGTAGTCGATGAAGCTTTGAAAAATGCAGAGATGACTATGGAAGAGATAGATGCCATTGCTGTTACAGAAGGTCCAGGATTAATTGGGGCATTATTGGTAGGTGTAGCGAGTGCTAAAGCTTTAGCATTTAGTTACCAAAAGCCATTAATCCCAGTACACCATATTGCTGGTCACATATACGCTAACAATCTAATTCAGCCTCTACAATTCCCATTAATGGCGCTAATTGTATCAGGTGGTCATACAGAATTAATTTATATGGAAGATCATTTAAACTTTGAAATAATAGGTGAAACAAGAGATGATGCTGTAGGCGAAGCATATGATAAAGTAGCTAGAACAATAGGATTACCTTATCCAGGTGGACCAGAAGTAGATCGATTAGCAGAAATTGGGCAAGATAATTTAAATTTCCCAAGAGTATGGTTAGAAAAAGATAGTTATGATTTTAGTTTTAGTGGTTTGAAAAGTGCTGTTATAAATACACTTCATAACAAACGACAAAAAAATGAAGAAATTATACCCGAAGACGTAGCAACAAGCTTTCAAAATAGTGTTGTAGAAGTTCTTGTAGGTAAAACGATGTCTGCCATTAAAGAATATAAAGTAGACCAGCTAGTCGTGGCAGGAGGAGTTGCCGCAAACAAAGGGCTTAGAAAAGTATTGGCGCAAGAATGTGAAAGAGAACAAATAGAATTAAAAATACCACCTCTAAATCTCTGTACAGATAATGCTGCGATGATTGGTTCAGTAGCTCATTACCTTTATATAAACGGTAAGACAGCGGACATGAAGCTTAATGGAAAAAGTTCATTAGATATAGAAATGATGGATTAGAGTTGTTTTTAAACAATAAATTTTCTATTGGCAAGCTTACACGAACAAAATCGTAAACTATAAAAAATAGGCATATCACTTTTAAACTGAAATAATCAGTTAAGTGATATGCTTATTTTTGTTTCAAATAGGCATGTATATGATAAATCTATTAAATACTATAAGTATTAAGATAATGCTATTGTTTTCGTGAATACTTACCTTCACTATTTGTGTAATCAGTGTAGTCTTGTATTCTTTCCTCATATTCATCTTTAGTTATAATTTTAAGATTTAGTAATTCTTTAGCCTGGGTTGAATAGCGCTCTATATTTTCATTATTTTCTTTCATGAACTACCATCCCTTCTGTTTCATATCAGACCAATGATTAGTGAAATTAGCCAATTTAATAAAATATATAAATTTTGAAAATTAAAAAGAAATTGGTTACCTGAATTATAAGGCTTTTTAGATTTTAAATCTACTAATATTTTCTATATTATTAAAAAATTATGTTTAAATATATTTTTAATTAATAATCTTTACTTTCTTAGTATGAAGTACATGCTTAATTAATAAAGTCAATACGGAACATTTGTACTTGTGCACAAGTTAAGCACATTTTGTGGATAAACTAAGTATATCTTTTTAAATATTTGTGGATAACTTATTATTAAAAAGAAAGGTTTGTGTAATTTACCTGTGGATAAGTAGGATAACTCTGTGGACTACTAGTAAAACAAGACTTTTTAATGTGAATAAAAATGTGGCTAAATATAAAAAAATAAAAGTATTAGAGTGTAAAAATAACTCTAATACTTTTAAATTAATCTAATTGATTTTGTATTTCTTCCCAATTATTCATACTTTCTTCGAGCAGATGTTCTGTATCTATTCTTTGTTTATTAATTTGATTACTCTTTTCAATATCATTAAATACTTCAGGCAAAGTAAGTTGATATTCATAATCTTCTATAAGTGATTCATATTCAGATATATTACTTTCTATTTCTTCAAGTTGTCTTTCTAATTTTCTTTTTTCTTTCTTTTGTTGTTTCTGATTAATATAGAAGTCATCATCATTAGTAGAAGCGGTTTGCTTTTTGTTACTTTGTTCATAGTTTTCGATTGCTTCTCGTTGCTCTAATTTTTCTAAGTAATATTGATAATCTCCCTGGAATAATTCGTTACCATCAGCAGTAATATTAAATATTTTGTTAGCAAGTTCATTAATAAAGTAACGATCATGAGTTACAAATAAGAGTGTACCTTCATAATTTTGTAGAGCTTGTTCTAACATTTCTTTTGAATCAATATCTAAATGGTTTGTAGGCTCATCTAAAATGAGTAAGTTATTTTTTTCTAACATGAGTAATGCAAGCTGTAATCTAGCTTTTTCTCCACCAGATAAATCATTGATTATTTTTTTAACTTCTTCTTGTGTAAATAAAAAACGCCCAAGAATCGTTCTAATATCTTTTTCTGGCATATGAGAATATTGATTCCAAACATAATCTAAAATCGTTAAATTAGATTTAAATTCAGCTTGTTTTTGATCGTAATAACCGATTTGAACATTGGAACCATAACGTATATCACCAGATAATGATTCTAGTTTTTGGGCAATCGTTTTTATTAATGTGGATTTCCCAATACCATTTGGACCGATTATAGCAATTCGGTCGTGTCTTTTTACCTCTAAATTTATAGGGGGTGTAATACGATTAGAGTAGCCAATTTCTAAGTTTTTAACAGATAAAACATCTTCACCCGTTGAACGGTTAATTTCAAAAGCTATTTGAGCGCTTTTAGCATCTAGCCTTGGTTTTTCGATTTTTTCCATTCTTTCAAGAACTTTTCTACGACTTTTTGCCATACCACTTGTTGATGCTCTCGTTATATTTTTCTCAACAAATGTTTCTAATTTTTTAATTTCACTTTGCTGTCTTTCATATTCAGCCATTACTTTTTCATAATGGGCATCTCTTTCTTTTAGAAATTTACTATAATTGCCGATATAACGCTTAACAGAACCAAGTGCCACATCATATACTTGATTAACAATTTTATCTAAGAAATATCTATCATGACTGATGATGACAATAGCACCCTTAAAGTGTATTAAATAATTTTCCAACCATTCTGTAGTTTCCATATCTAAATGGTTTGTAGGTTCATCAAGCAGTAATAAATCAGGTTCGCGTAATAACATTTGAGCCATTGATAACCTTGTTTTTTGACCACCGCTAAATGAATGTATTTCTCTATCAAAATCTTCTTCAGTAAAATTCAAACCTGTTAACACTGTTTTTATTTTACTTTCATATTGATACCCATCTAATAGTTCATATTGATTAGATAAATATTCATATTGCGATAACTGTTCTTTATATTCTTCGCTATCATACTGTTCAGCATGTTCGCTTAACCATTTTGTTAAGTTATTCATTTTCTGTTCTAGCTTAATGATATGTTCGAAAGGTTTTCTCATTTCATTCATAACAGTATCGGAAGAATCTAATGTCATTTGTTGAGTTAAATAACCCATTGAAACATTTTTACCTTTAGAAAAGTTTCCAGAGTCATATGATTCACTGCCAGCAATAATTTTCATCAATGTGGTTTTTCCAGCACCATTTCTGCCGACGATAGCTATTCTTTCGCCTGTTTTGACTTCAAAATCGACATCTGAAAATATTATGTCGCCGTCAAAAGACTTTTCTAATTTATTTATTTGTAAAAGTATCATATCTACACCTCTCTATTACTTATTATTCTACATGAAAACACTAAAGAAATGTATCTTATTTGCATACAATATTTGTATAGTTATTTCAAGAAAAGTTTGATATAATTAACCCAATAGATGTGAACGCAATCACATTATTTTATAGTAGAAAAGGTGAGGATTTTGGCGAAGAATGATGTGAAGATCCCAAAAGCAACTTTGAAACGATTGCCACTGTACTATCGATTTGTTAGCACTTTGCATAATTCAGGTGTGGACCGTGTGTCTTCAAAAGAACTTAGTGAAGGTCTCAAAATTGATTCAGCGACAATTCGTCGTGATTTTTCATATTTTGGAGAACTAGGCAAAAAAGGATACGGCTATAACATCAGTTATTTATTAAAGTTTTTCAGAACAACTTTAGAGCAAGATGATATGACAAAAGTAGCTATTGTTGGTGTAGGTAACTTAGGTACTGCACTCGTTAACTATAACTTTACGGTTAATGATAGAATGCAAATTGTAGCAGCTTTTGATCAATCTGAAAATGTAGTAGGTAATATGGTAGGTAAATTAACGATTGATAGCATGGACGATTTCGAGAAAGTACTTGAAGAACTTGGTATTGAAGTTGTAATATTGACAGTACCACAACAAGCTGCACAGAAAGTTGCAGATAGAATAACAAAAGCAGGTATTACTGGAATACTGAATTTTACACCTCAAAGAGTAAACGTACCTGAGAAAGTTCAAGTACATCATATAGATTTAGGAATAGAACTACAATCTTTAATCTTCTTTATGAAGAATCAATAGGAGGGTATCAAGATGGAAGCATTAGCGTTTATCAATACTGTCGGCATTTCAGGACCAGTTAGTTTATTATTTATAGGGGTAGTTGCACTGATTATTTTCGGACCGAAGAAGTTACCACAATTCGGAAGAGCAATGGGTTCAACTTTGAAAGAATTTAAAGACGCTACAGATGGCATGACAAACTTCGACGATAAGAAAAATAACGACGAACAAAGTCAGGACAAAGAAGTTAAATAAAGCACGGACATAATGTTCATATAAATGTGGCGGGAATCCTGCCACATCTTTTTTTAGATTGGAGGTAAAGCGGTGAATAAAGACAACTTAACATTTGTCGAACATTTAGAAGAATTGCGTAAACGTATAATGGTAGTTGCTTACTTTCTAATCGGGGGATTAGTAATAGGTTTTTTCTTTGCAAAACCAGTCATTCATTACATTACGAATGATGATTTTACTCAATCATTAGAACTAAATGCTTTCAGAATAACGGACCCTCTTACAATATACATAGCAATGATTGTCGTAATAGCTTTTATAATTGTCTCACCAGTTATCTTATACCAGTTATGGGCTTTCATATCACCAGGATTACATCCAAAAGAACAAAAAGTCACTTTAAGTTATATTCCTTTTAGCTTAGGATTATTTATCATTGGATTATTGTTTTCTTATTTTGTTATTTTCCCTTACTTAATTTCGTTTACAATGGGATTGGCAGACGATATGGGCATTAAACAAACGATAGGCATTAAAGAATATTTTAGTGAGTTGTTTAAATTTACTATACCTTTCGGATTTGTATTTCAACTGCCTATACTGCTATTGTTTTTAACGCGATTAGGTATTGTGACACCAATGTTTTTAAAGAAAAACAGAAAATATGCATACTTCATATTATTAGTCTTAGCTGCTTTAATAGCACCGCCAGACTTTATGACACATATACTATTCACGCTTCCTATGATTGTACTGTATGAAATAAGTATTTTGATATCTAAGGTTGGATATAAGAAATATTTAAAAGCAGAACAAAAACTTATGGAAGAAGAATTAGGTATGGATGAAGATGAAACAGAAAAGAGCTAGGGATGTAAATCCTTAGCTCTTTTTTGGATAGAATTAATCAAAAAGCAAGAGTTGATATTGTTGTTTGATTAAGTATTATATAAATCCAAGTAGTGGCTCCTTATTAGATTTAGTATCTCAATAATCCAAGTACACATACCTTTATTGGATTTTCTACCTCATTAATCCAAGTAACTACATTCTTATTGGATTTACTCCAACAATAATCCAATTAACAATACTCTTATTGGATTAACGATGACAATAATCCAATTAACAATACTCTTATTGGATTAACGATGACAATAATCCAATTAACCATACTCTTATTGGATTTACTCCAACAATAATCCAATTAACCATACTCTTATTGGATTTTCTACAACAATAATCCAATTAACCACACTTTTATTGGATTTACTTTAACAATAATCCAACTAACCACACTTTTATTAGATTTACTACAACAATAATCCAAGTAATCATGTTTTATTGGATTAAGTAACAAGTAAACTTACGAATTAACTTTTTTTCTGGTTCAAACCTAAAAGTAATACACTTTCGAATATCTTCACGAGGAAAATCTAAAGTAATATATGATTTAAGAGTCGCTATAATAGCAATAAACTTAAGAAAAATGGAAGATATAAGAACTATAAAACCAAGTCTGAGACACAATTATGTCCTAGACTTGGTTTTATTTTGTGCTGTATAAATTTTGTAATCAAATAGTAACTTGAAAAATCCAGAAATATGATATAATATTATTCCTATCGTTATAATCAGAATAGGAGTTGTTAAATGAAATGATCTGGATGATAATTAGTGGTTTAATTGTTGGTATATTACTTGGCTTCGTTATGCAAAGAACAAGATTTTGTTTAACTGGCGGATTTAGAGATATGTACGTACAGAAAAATAATAAAATGTTTTATGCTTTGTTAATTGCTATTTCAGTTCAAAGTATCGGGTTATTTACTTTAGTAGGTTTAGGCGTATTTAAACTAGAAGCTGCAACATTTCCTCTAGTTGGTACAATAATAGGATCATTTGTATTTGGTATAGGTATTATACTTGCTGGAGGATGTGCAACTGGTACTTGGTATAGAGCTGCTGAAGGGCTTATTGGTAGTTGGATTGCTTTAGTTCTATATGGTGTAACTGCTGCAATTATGAAATCGGGTCCTTTAAATCCATTACAAGAAAATATAAATTCATATACAGTTGTTAATTCAAATATGGCAGAAACATTAAATATTCCAGTATGGATTTTAATAGTATTATTAGTTGGTATTACAGCTTACTTTGTTACAAAGACATTAAAAAAACCAAAAATAGCTATACCTCAATTGAAACAAAAGCATACGGGTATTAGACATATATTATTTGAAAAGAGATATCATCCATTTGCTGCTGCTGTAGTAGTAGGATTAATTGCATTGATTGCATGGCCAATGAGTGCATCAACAGGTAGAATTGGTGGTTTAGGCATTACAACACCATCAGCAAATATCGTTCAATTTTTAGTTACTGGCGACATTTCATTAATTAATTGGGGTGTATTTCTAGTATTAGGAATCTTTGTTGGTTCTTACATTGCAGCTAAAGGCTCAAGAGAATTCAAATGGAGAATGCCGGATACTAAAACGATTCGCAACAGTGTTATTGGTGGAGCTTGCATGGGTGTAGGCGCATCATTAGCAGGTGGTTGTTCTATAGGTAACGGTTTGGTATCAACTGCAGCAATGAGCTGGCAAGGTTGGGTTGCATTACCTTCAATGATTGTTGGAGCATGGTTTATGAGTTACTTTATCTTTGTTAAGCCTAGAAAAGCAAAACAAACAAAAACACAAGTTTCAACTCAAAGTATATAATTAAGGAGTGTTTATAAATGGTACATGAATTAGGTACAGTAGGAATGGTTTGCCCATTCCCATTAATTGAAGCGCAAAATAAAATGGACGAATTACAAGCAGGTGAACAATTAAAAATAGACTTTGATTGTACACAAGCAACTGAAGCATTACCAAATTGGGCAGCGGACAACGGTTATCCCGTAACTAATTATGAACAAGTCGGCGATGCTTATTGGACAATAACAGTAGAAAAACAATAATTTTATAAATTGTGTTTGGCTGAGACATTTTTGATGTTTCAGCCTTTTATTTATTAAAAAAATGGTTTTATATAATGAAATGAAAGTTATGTATATCTTATATTTTGGTTATTTATTTTTAGAGTAATGGAAACGGTTTTATG
The DNA here is from genome assembly GCF_022386845.1 of Mammaliicoccus sp. C-M13. Taxonomy (NCBI): domain Bacteria; kingdom Bacillati; phylum Bacillota; class Bacilli; order Caryophanales; family Staphylococcaceae; genus Mammaliicoccus; species Mammaliicoccus sp. C-M13. The sequence goes on from NZ_JAJNHQ010000010.1 coordinate 20,945, forward strand.
ATAGAATGTTTCTTTGAGAGGTGTATTCATGAAGACTATAAAAGATATTGCTAAAATGGCAGGTGTATCTAAAAGTACTGTCTCTAGATACTTAAATGGCGGATCAATTAGTAAAGTAACAAGAGAAAAAATACATAGAGTTGTAGAAGAGACAGGTTATAAACCTAATCAGTTTGCGCAAAGTTTGAAAGCTAAAAGAACAGGTTTAATAGGAGCAATCGTGCCTAGATTAGATTCTTATGCGACAACTGAAACATTAAAAGGCATAGAATCTACATTATTATTACAAGATGTACAAACAATGATTGTAAATACTGATTTATCAAAAGAAAGAGAAATAGAGTCTATTTATACATTGGCCAAAAGAAAAGTAGATGGAATTATATTATTAGCTACACATATTTCAGATGATCATCTCAATGCAATAAATTCAATAGAATGCCCAGTCATTATAGTAGGACAATCTCATGAGCTATTATATTCAATCGTACACGATGATTATCATGCCGGCGAACAAGTAGCGAAGTGGGTTATAAAAAACAATTATAAGCATGTCACTTATATAGGTGTTTCTGAATACGATGTCGCAGTAGGCAAGACAAGGAAAGAAGGATTATTTGTATCATTAAAAAACAACGGCATTGTACCTAGATTTATTGAAAGTACGTTTAGTATGTCTGATGCACAAGAAGTCGGAAAACATATTGAGGTTCGAGATAATGAAGTTATTGTGGCAGCTACGGACAACATCGCGTTAGGGATTTATCACTCAGTGTTAAACGCTGATTACGATATGCCTAAAATTATTGGCTTTGGTGGTAATAAAATCACAAAAATTATCGCACCTATTATACAAACAGTTTCGTTTAATTATAGAGAAGCGGGTGAAACATCAGTTGAAGTATTACAAAATATTTTAAATGGTGAAGAAGTTAAAAAGCTTAACGTAATAGATACTCACTTTGAAGAGCAGTAAAGAATAAGTTATGATAAAATAACTGAGTAATATAAAATGGAACCGGTTCAAAATTAAAGTAAGGAGAATGGTAATGGTTAATTGGACACGTGAAGAACGATATACAAAATTATCAGATATAACAGAAGAAGAATATTTAGAGCTACAAGAAAAAGTAAATCAGTCTGAATGGCGTCAAATTTTTCATATACAGCCTAAAACAGGGTTATTAAACGACCCTAATGGTTTAATTTATCATAATGGTAAATATCACATATTTCATCAATGGTATCCATTGGGTGCGGTACACGGTATTAAATATTGGTACCATTACATAAGTGATGATTTAATTCATTTTGAAGACAAAGGAATAGCCTTAGCTCCAGACACATCGTATGATAGTCATGGCGTTTATTCTGGTAGTGGTTTTGATTACAATGGTAAATTATATTTAATGTATACAGGTAATGTAAGAGATTCTGAATGGGAACGTACATCTAATCAAATGATAGCAGTAGAACAAGAAGACGGTTCTTTTAAAAAATTAGAAAAACCTGTTATAGAAAGTAGCCCAGAAGGATATACTGAACATTTTAGAGATCCAAAAGTATGGGAACAAAACGGCAAGTATTATGCTATATTTGGTGTTCAAAGAGAAGATGAAACAGGTACAGTTATTGTCTATGAATCAGAAGATATTAAAAATTGGAATTTTAAAGGTGAACTGAAAACAGAATTAAATGAATTTGGATTTATGTGGGAGTGCCCAGATTTATTTGAATTAGATGGACAAGATGTACTCGTTTTCTCACCTCAAGGTATTGAAGCAGAGGACGATCGATTCGAAAATATTTACCAATCAGGATACATAATTGGGAATGTTAACTTAGAAGAACTGACGATGGAACATGGCCAGTTTAAAGAATTGGACCAAGGCTTTGATTTTTATGCACCTCAAACATTTTTAGATAAAGATGGAAAGCGTATATTAATAGGTTGGATGGGGTTACCTGAAATTGATTATGCGACTGATGATGAAGGTTGGGCACACTGTTTAACACTTCCTAGAGAATTAACGATAGAAAATAACAAACTTAAACAAAGACCAATTAAAGCATTAGAAAAATTAAGAAGTAATGAAGAAACTGCAGAAGGATATGCAAATAAGCATTCCGTGAAATTACACCCGTATGAAGGGAAACAGTATGAGCTCATTATAGACATACTTGATAATGATGCAACTGAAATCTATTTTGAAGTGCGTGTTTCTAAAAAGTGTTCAACGCAAATAATATATAACACAAAAACTAAAAAACTTACTTTAGATCGCTTTGAGAGTGGAGTAGTGAGTGAAGCGGTAGAAAAGGCTACAAGATCCACTGTTTTAGATAATGAGCTAAACCAACTTAGAATATACAGTGATACTTCTAGTTTAGAAATCTTTGTGAATGATGGAGAATGTGTATTCACATCAAGAATATTCCCTGATAATGATGCAGTTAACTTTAGAACATCTACAGAATCAGGACAAGTTTATTTGAAATTTACAAAGTATGATATTGAATTTAATAAATAGTATTAAAACTCTACACCTGTTGTTTTTAAAAAACAGGTGTTTTATTATGTGTAATAAGTTAGAGATTTATGAATAAGTTATTACAAAATATTAATTCTGTGTAACATATTATATATAAGCATAGAAAAGGTTTTAATTATCATTTATACTGAAATTGTAAAAAATAACAAGGAGGGGAGATCTTTATGAAGATATTTAGAAATGTATTTTTATCATCCGTGATATTATCTTCAATAGCATTTTCAGGTTATACAGTAAATAATGTTGATGCCAAGGAAACAATTGAAGATAATACGAAAGATACTTCTCCTAATACAAACAACGATGTAAGTAATGAAAAGATAGAGAAGCAAAAAACATCAGAACAAGATAAATCGACAGAAGAAGATAAATCAGAAGAGAAAAATACTGAAAATTCAACAGAAGAACCAAGTACCGAAGAACCGGATAAAGGCGATACGAGTACGGAAGAACCAAGTACAGAGGAACCGGATAAAGGTGATACAAGTACAGAAGAGCCAAGTACAGAGGAACCGAATAAAGGCGATACAAGTACGGAAGAACCAAGTACAGAGGAACCAAATAAAGGCGATACGAGTACGGAAGAGCCAAGTACCGAGGAACCAAATAAAGGCGATACAAGTACCGAAGAGCCAAGTACCGAAGAACCTCAAAATAATGGAGGAAATAACAATCAAACTCCACCACCAAATCAATCAAATAAAAATGATTCATCTTCAGAACTACCAAAATCAAATGAATCATCTAACCAATCTAAATCAGACAATTCAAAGGGAAACGATATAGAAAATTCTATACCAACTATGCCTTCTTATCCAAACACAGATGAAATAGGAAACTATCAACAAGATGGTATACAATCATCAGAACATTCTCCAAAATTCATTCCAGGTAATGCTGAAGAATATTATAATAAAATGGATAAAGATGTACTAGATTTAGTTACGAGTAAAGTTGGGACAAGACCAGATTTAGCAGAACCGAAATTTAAAAATCATGAGAAAACGACAGAAACAACTACTGTAGATAATGACCAGACAACTAAAAAAACGACACATGATTTTGAAAATGCAAGTGATAAAAAAGATATAACGAAACAAACTATACTAGGCATTTCAATTGCTATCGTCATTGTATTAGGTGCAATCATCGTCTTTATTATTAGAAGATTAAGAAGAACATGAAATAAAAAACAAGACTGAGACATTTATTTATATCTCAGTCTTGTTTTTTTATTCTATAATTTTTAAAACTCTGATTGATCTATATTAAGCGTAGCGTCATATAAGTGGCTTACAATTTCTTTAACTGTACCTTCTTTAAATGGTGAGTTTAATTGTACAGAATTCATTATATCTATAAATGATTTTGAACCGCCGATTTGACATATTTTTAAGTAATCATTCCAAGCTTTATCAGGGTTTTCTTCATGTCTAATATAAAATTGCATGGCACAAATAGTTGCTAAAGTATAATCGATATAATAGAAAGGTAAAGCGAACACGTGACCTTGTCTATGCCAAAAACTACCGTTTATTAAATGATTAACACCGTCATAATTTTTATTCGGTAAATATTTTCGTTCTAAATCTGACCAAATTTTACGTCTTTCTTCTGGTGTAAGGTTAGGATTCTCATACACTTTATGTTGAAATTCATCAATCGCAACGCCATAAGGTAAAAATTTAATATTGTCTTCTAAATGAGATAGCTTGAATTTTTCGGTATCTTCACCAAAGAATAATGACATCCAAGGATATGTTAAATACTCCATACTCATAGAATGTATTTCACATGCTTCTGAAGTTGGAAAATAATATTCTGGGACTGAGTATTTTAAACTTTCAAATACTTGAAAAGCGTGTCCCGCTTCATGTGTCATAACTTCTATATCACCTTGTGTGCCGTTGAAGTTAGCAAAAATGAATGGTGAATTAAAGTCATTTATTATCGTACAATATCCACCACTCTCTTTTCCTTTTTTAGCTTCTAAATCAAATAATGATTTATCTATCATATAATCAATAAACTTGCCTGTTTCATTAGAACGTTCATGGTACATTATTTGAGCATTTTTAATGATTGCTTGTGTGCCAATCTGGGGTTTAGGAGAACCAGATTTAAAAGTAAAGTTTTGGTCATAAACTTTTAATTGATCGACATTAATACGTTCGGCATGTTGTTTATTAATTTGTTCGGTAATTGGTACAACATGGTCCTTTATTTGATTTCTAAATACTTCTACATCTTCTGCATTATAACCAATTCTTTGCATACGATCATAACCAAGTTGAATAAAATTGTTATAGCCGAGTTTAAGTGCAATTTCATGTCTTACATGAACAAGGTCATCGTAAATGCGGTCTATCTTTTCTAAGTGTTCTTCAAAGAATTGTTCTTTTGTTATGTATGCTTCCTTTCTAATATCTCTGTCAGGATTAATAAAATATTTGTTAAATTGAGATAGGTTCAGGTGTTCACCTTTATATAATATGTCAGCAGACGCAATTAATTTATCATATTCACTTATGAGTTTATTTTCTTTTACTAATAAATCATTAATAGAAGGATGATAAGTATTGAGTTCAACTTTAGCCAACTCAAATAACTGTTCACCAAAATGTGATACTAATCCGTCTTTATGTTTAGAATTCAAAAGTGCTTTATAAAATAGATTGTCTAAGTTTTGAATTCTTGGCATGTTTTCATCGAAAAAGTCACGTTCTTTATTGTAAAATTCATCGTTTGTATCGATGGAAGAACGGATAAGCGCAATGTTAAAATGCGTATCAGTGTGGTTACGGATTTTATTAATATCATCAACAAAACTTATTGCTTCCTCTAAAGTATTTGCAGATTCAAAGTCTTTTAATAACGACTTTATGTTTTGTTCCTTTTCTTCAATATTAATATGTTCATACTGAAATTCGTTAAATGTTAAGACCATATAAATACCCCCTCATTTCTTATATTATAACTTATTTTACAAATTATAACTTATTACTTTTAATATAATTAAAATCTTGATTATTATCAATAAAAAATCCCTAAACCCTTGAATTTAACCAACGGAATAGGGATGACTAAAACATATTCTAGATTTAAAGCATATGAATAATAGTGTTGTAAATTAAATGTGCCATTTGAGACTGTTTTTCTAATTGGTCTTGAAGATCATCTTTTAAAAAGATTTGTCCAATTACTACGACACCATTCATTCCCATATGTGCAATAATTGGAACAATGATACGTTTTGTTAATACATAAAGACCACTGAAAACTGTGCCCATTACAACGTAAATTAAAGTGTGCTCTGGATCAGAATGCGCTAATGAAAACACAAACGAACTAACAAGAACAGCAATGATAAAACTTGGCCAAGTAGGTTTTTTAATCATATTAAAAATTTCACCAAATATTAATTTACGGAAAATTAATTCTTCTAAAATAGGTCCAGCTAAAACGATATATAAAATTAAAATATGAGATTCCTGTGCTATTTTCATTAAGTTCTGGGTATTGCCACTTTCAATAGGTTGATTAAATACGTAAATATTTATATAAGCAGCTATCCCTTGTCCGAACATAGCAAGAAATATACCGGCGATACACCAAAAGATAACGTATAACCAAGGTTCTTTAGTTTGTTGTTCGAGTCGAGTTGGATTTTTAATATTTGAATTCATATACCATAATATTAATACAGTAATGATAGCTGTAATTGCCATCCATGTTAATGAAATCTCCAATCGTGTTGTATTGGATAGATTAGCATTTGCGTATATAGTATTTGGCACGATTGCGATTGTTTGTACAATTACAAATAGTAAAAGTGTAGTTACATTGACTGTTAATCTTTTAAATTGCATTTCTATAATTTCCTCCAAAAATAAACATGTTAATATTGTATCGTATTTTTGTAAAAAAGAGAAAAGTTTAAGTTATTTTACTTGTAATTTTGACCAAGTTTGATTATTATAAAAATATAGTTAGCACTTAACTATTAAGAGTGCTAATATTAAAAGCGCCAAGGAGGATTTTATAAATGTTAAAACCATTGGGAGATAGAATTATTATCGAAAAAACAGAAAAAGAACAAACTACAGCGAGTGGAATTGTATTAACAGATTCAGCTAAAGAACAGTCTAACGAAGGTAAAGTTGTAGCTGTTGGACCAGGTAAACGTTTAGAAGACGGTACAAGACTGACTGTTGATGTATCTGTTGGTGATCAAGTTGTTTACCAACAATACGCAGGAACAGAAGTTAAACGTGATAAAGAAACATATATTATCCTTTCAGAAGATGATATTTTAGCAATAGTTGAACAGTAATTGATTAAAAATTGAAATGAAACATTGATATATAATTAATGGAGGTATTATAGATGGCTAAAGAACTTAAATTTTCAGAAGATGCACGTCGTTCAATGTTAGCAGGCGTGGACAAATTAGCTAATGCAGTTAAAGTAACATTAGGACCTAAAGGACGTAATGTTGTTTTAGATAAAAAATTCACTTCACCACTTATTACAAATGATGGTGTAACAATCGCTAAAGAAATTGAATTAGAAGATGCTTATGAGAATATGGGAGCGAAATTAGTTGCTGAAGTTGCTAACCAAACTAATGAAGTTGCTGGTGACGGAACAACAACTGCTACTGTATTAGCTCAAGCAATGATTCAAGAAGGCTTGAAAAACGTTACTAGTGGTGCGAATCCAGTAGGTATTCGTGAAGGTATCGATAAGGCAGTTAAAGTTGCTTTAGAAGAATTACACGAGATTTCACAACCTGTAGAGAAGAAAGAAGAAATTGCACAAGTAGGTTCTATCTCTGCAGCTGACGAGGAAATTGGTAAATTTATTTCAGAAGCTATGGAAAAAGTAGGTAACGATGGAGTTATCACAATTGAAGAATCAAAAGGATTCAACACAGAATTAGAAGTAGTTGAAGGCATGCAATTCGATAGAGGTTACACTTCACCTTACATGGTTACTGATTCTGATAAAATGACTGCAGAATTAGAAAATCCATACATCTTAATTACAGATAAAAAAATCTCATCATTCCAAGATATTTTACCTGTATTAGAAAAAATATTACAAACAAACAGACCAATATTAATTGTAGCTGACGATGTAGAAGGAGACGCTTTAACAAACTTAGTACTTAACAGATTACGTGGAACATTTACTGCAGTTGCAGTTAAAGCACCAGGATTCGGTGATCGTCGTAAAGCAATGTTAGATGATTTAGCTATTTTAACTGGTGGTCAAGTTATAACTGATGATTTAGGTTTAGATTTAAAAGAAACAACATTAGATATGCTTGGTGAAGCAGGTAAAGTACAAGTAACAAAAGATGATACTACAATCGTTGAAGGTCAAGGCGATTCTGTTAATATCGATGCTCGCGTTGGTCAAATCAAAGCTCAAATTGAAGAAACAACTTCTGACTTTGATCGTACTAAATTACAAGAACGCTTAGCTAAATTAGCTGGCGGTGTAGCTGTAATCAAAGTAGGTGCAGCAACAGAAACAGAATTGAAAGAACGTAAGTTAAGAATCGAAGACGCATTAAACTCAACACGTGCTGCTGTAGAAGAAGGTATCGTAGCAGGTGGTGGTACAGCACTAGTTTCAATTTATAACAAAGTATCTGAAGTTGAAGCTAAAGGTGATGTAAAAACTGGTGTGAACATTGTATTGAAAGCATTAGAAGCACCATTACGCCAAATTGTAGAAAATGCTGGTTTAGAAGGATCAATCATCGTAGAAAAACTTAAAAATGCAGACGAAGGTATTGGTTACAATGCAGCAACTGAAGAATGGGTTAACATGTTAGATGCAGGTATTGTAGACCCTACGAAAGTTACGCGTTCAGCATTACAAAATGCAGCATCTGTTGCGGCTATGTTCTTAACAACAGAAGCGGTAGTAGCAGATATACCTGAAGACGAACCAGCTGCTCCAGATATGGGCGGCATGGGCGGAATGCCAGGTATGATGTAATAAAATAATACCATTACAATTCCTCTCGCCATTGTGGTGAGAGGAATTTTTTATGTTAAAATGAAATTAATTTGGTTAAGAGAGGTAAATATTATGATACGACAAGCTAAAAAGACAGATGCAGCTAAATTAAGTGAACTTATGTATATTATTTGGCATGATATGCAAATTCCGTTAGTTGAGAATAATCCAAAGGAAAAAGTATTAAAAATCATTCAACAAAGTATTGAAGAGGGCAATTATAGAAACCATTATAAAAACATGCATGTATATGAAGTAGAGGGAAATATTGCTGGCTTTATTAATTGTTATTCTGGAGATGAAGAAAAGCAACTCGAAGATAACTGGCATAATATTGATTTCAAAGAAGAATTTAAGTTGGAAGGAACGCCATTACCTGAAAAAGAAGCGAACGAAGGTGATTTATATATAGAATCTATAGCTGTATTTTCAGACTATAGAGGTCGAGGTATCGCAACTAAATTGATTGATTACATATTTGATTATGGTAGAAATCAAGGTTATGAAACAGTGACACTTAATTGCGAAGTAGATAATGAAGGTGCTATGAAATTATATAGAAATCTAGGATTTGAACCACTTCATGACAGAGTGTTAAGTGGACATGATTATAAATATATGGTTAAAAGTATTTAAAAGAAAGCATATTTAATTGGAGTGGGACAGGAATCTTATTTTCATAAAAAGGTTTCGTAGTCCCACTTTGCCAATATAACGTAAGTTCGAGAAATTGTTTATAGTTAAACATTTAAACCACTTTCGATAGCTAAGAGTTTTTCTTTTCTATCAACTCCGCTTGAATAACCTCCTAATGACCCGTCAGCTGCTATTACTCTATGACACGGAACAATAATACTAAGTTGATTTTTACCATTTGCATTAGCTACTGCTCTAAAGGCTGTGGGCTGATTAATATTTTCAGCTAATTGTTTATAAGAAATTGTCTCTCCATAAGGAATATCGCATAGAGCGTTCCATACTTTTTGTTGGAAAGGTGTACCAATATTAAAGTTTATCGGAACTGAAAACTCACTTAATTTACCATCAAAATATAAAGAAAGCTCTTGTTCTAACTTATCCAATATTTCATGATTTCCACTTGAAATATCTTCATTTAGCGTTTGCTTAATTTTTTCTGTTTCCTTTTCCAAACTATACTTATCATTAAAATGTAGTAATAATAAGTGCGTCTCGTCACAAATACCAACCATTTTACCCGCTTTTGTATCAAATTCTTTTTGATATAGACTCATATAAAGCCCTCCTTTCGTAAATTTTAACATATGCTCATGTTATTGACTTTAAAAATGTAAGTGATATTATTACTATAAAACATATGAGTTTAATCGGGAATGAAAGGGAGGATTTATAATGAAAAGAAATATATTTTTATCAATGATTCTTATAGTATCCGTTATATTAGTAGCTTGCGGAAGCGGGGAAAAAGAGAAAAAGGAAATTACAATAGCAACATCACCAGGTCCATACAGTGAGCTATTTTTAAAAGGTATTAAACCAGAACTAGAAAATAAAGGATATACCGTGAAACAAAAAGATTTTACTGAATTATTACAAGCAGATGTTGCATTACAAGAAGGTAGTGTAGATGTAAATGTTGATCAACATAAAGCTTATATGGATACATTTAATAAAGAAAGAGATGCCAAATTAACAAATATTAACAAAATACCAACTGTACCAGCTCAAATTTTTTCAGAAGATAACAAAGATATTAAAAGCATAGAAAATGGAGACACTGTGGCTATTCCGCAAGATCCTTCAAATGCTGCCAGAGCATACCGGTTATTAGAAAAAGCAGGTTGGATTAAATTAGATGCAGATAAAGATGATATTACAATTTCTAAAAAAGATATTTCTGACAATCCAAAAAATATAAAAATTAAAGAAATGGATTCAGCCAATATACCTAGAATATTAGGAGAAGTAGATTATGCAGTTATACCTGGATCAATTGTTTATGCATCAGATGTAGACCCTTCAAAAGGACTATTAAAAGAAGATTTAGTTAACGATTTATACTTACAAGTTGTAGTAGAAGGAAAAAATAAAGATAAACAATGGGTAAAAGATATAAAAGAAGCATATAGCTCAAAAGGATTTAAAAAAGTATTCAATAAAGAAAATAAAGACGACTATTGGAAAGTACCAGATGAATTGAAGTAAAGGATTAAATATAATCTAGAGTTATTTTTACAATCCTAGATTATTTTCTTATTGTTTAAAATATTTATTTGAACTACAATACGATTAACATAGTTGAAAGGATGATGTTTTATGAAAAATGTAAATAAAATGCTTCTATGTCACAAAAGCACGGGTGGTCATAATTCCTAATATATAAATAATAAGGGGAATTTAATGAATTTAAACAAATTAGGACTAAAGAAAGACCAATTAAATTATTTTGAAGAACATTATGAAGATAGCTTTCAACTAGGAAGAGTATCATTTGTTGGGAAAAATCATTTTAAAGTAATAATGAAAAATGGTGAATACTTAGCTGAAATTACACAGAAATTAGTTATTAACGATATGATACCAGTTATCGGTGATTGGGTAGTTATTAATGATTTAGATAATTTTAAATTAATTATTGGTATACTACCAAGATTTAGCGAACTAAAAAGACAATCTAAAGTACACGAAACTATATCACAATATATTGCTACTAATTTAGATGAAGTTTTCGTTGTTATGGGGTTAGATGGAGACTTTAATTTAAATAGATTAGAAAGATATGTTATGCAAATAACTGAGAGTAGAGCCAATCCAATTATCATTTTGAATAAGTTGGACACCGTAGATAACTATCAAGAAAAAGTCCAATTAGTTAAACAAAGATTAGAGGATGTCCCAGTAATAGTAACTAGTGTCACAATGAAAACGAATTTAAATAAAATAAAAGATAGATTTTATGAAGGTATGACGGCGACATTAGTGGGGTCATCCGGTGTAGGAAAATCGAGCATTGCCAATTATTTAATGGGCAAAGATGCGTTAAAAGTAAATTCAACTAGAGAGTCAGATAGCAAGGGCAGACATACTACTACTCATCGAGGATTGTATTTTGTAAATCCCGAAGGTTTAATAATTGATACTCCAGGGATGAGAAGTTTAGCTATTTATGGAGATAAAAATGACCTTCATACAAGTTTTAAAGATATTTCTGAATTTGCTCAGTCTTGTAAATTTAATGACTGTTCTCATGAAGAAGAACCAGGTTGTCGAGTACAAGAAGCAATTGAAAATGGCGAATTAGATGAAGATAGACTTAATAATTATAAAAAATTATTAAAAGAAATTGAGTATAATGAATCCAAAGCTTCAAAAAAAGCATTAGCCGAGAAAAAAGAAGAGTGGAAAAATAATACTAAAAGATATAAAAATCATAATAAAATCATATATTAATTTATAAACGTGATTAAAATCAGGTCATAATGTTGCAAGACGAGCACCACGTGCAACATAGAAGGTCATAATGTTGCAAGACGAGCACCACGTGCAACATAGAAGGTCGGAATGTTGCAAGACGATCACCACGTGCAACATAGAAGGTCATAATGTTGCAAGACGATCACCACGTGCAACATAGAAGGTCATAATGTTGCAAGACGAGCACCACGTGCAACATAGAAGGCTAGAATGTTGCAAGACGAGTATCACGTGCAACATTCCATCCACCATAATATTCTTCACAAAAAACAGCGCTTCGTTTCCTAACCTTAACGAAGTGCTGTTTTGTACTTTTATTTCATAATTATTTTTTATGACTCTGTTTGTTACGATCGCTATTTCGATTAATAAATGCAGCAATTAGAAATAATATAGATGCAATGGTAAATTTAATACCTGAATCCCCGCTAATTTCCATAACAACGCCTATTATAAATGCGACTACAGCTAATCCAGCAAGTACTTTAGTAATGGTAGACATTTTATAAACTCCTTTTCTTAATGATTATATTATAACAATTTTTATTTTCTTATCAAAAGTATAATTTAAACAAAAATAAAATCATTAAATTGCATATACATCCTTTTCATTTTAATAAATCTCGTCTACTATAGAGGTATCATATTAACGAAAGAGGATGACTTTCTATGAACCCACTAGCTTTAGAATTGAATGAACAATTAAAAAATGAATCTCCAATCGTATTGGATATGCTTTCTGATTTAGGTAAATCAATGTACTTCCCTAAAGGTATATTATCTCAATCTGCCGATGCTAAAGGTACTAAATACAATGCAACAATTGGCATGGCTACTACTGACGAAGGTATTATGTATACAGATGCATTATATAGTCAATTTAGCGATAGAGAACCTAGCGATATATTCCCATATGCTCCACCTCAAGGTTATGAAAAACTTAGAGAATTATGGAAAAATAAAATTTTAAAAGATAATCCAGATTTAAGTGAAAATGCTATTTCAAAACCTGTTGTAACAAACGCGTTAACTCACGGTTTATCACTTGCTGGTGATTTATTTGTTAATCATGATGACACTATTTTATTACCTGAACATAATTGGGGTAATTATAAATTAACATTTGGCGTAAGACATAATGCTCAAATTGAAACTTATCAATCTTTTGAAGAAGATGGTAGTTATACTTTAGAATATTTTAAACGCGCTTTAGAAAATTACAATAAAGATAAAGTTGTATTAGTCTTAAACTTCCCTAATAACCCGACTGGCTACACGCCAACAGTAAATGAAGTGGAAGAAATGGTTTCAGCAATTAACCAATTAGCTGACAAAGGAACACAAGTAATTGCTTTAGTTGATGATGCTTATTATGGACTGTTCTTTGAAGATATTTATAAACAGTCAGTATTCACTGCATTATCTCGATTAAACCATGACAATATTATGCCTGTTAAAATTGATGGTGCAACGAAAGAATACTTCTCATGGGGATTCCGTGTTGGATTCTTAACTTTTGGTTCCCAAAATGAAACTGTAAAAGAAGTATTAGTTTCTAAATTAAAAGGTTTAATTAGAAGTAATTTATCAAGCTGTGCATTGCCGAGTCAAACAGCAATTGTACATGCTATGGAAGACCCTTCATTCCAAGAACAAGTTGATCACAATATCAATATTTTAAAAGAAAGATATGAAGTAACGAAAGATGTAGCATATCGTGAAGAATATAAAGATTTATGGACGCCTTATGCATTTAATTCTGGTTACTTTATGGCAATCAAATTAGCAGATGTAGAAGCTGAAAAACTAAGATTGCATTTAATTAAAAATTATAGCATCGGTGTTATTGCATTGAATAAAACAGATGTACGTGTAGCATTTAGCTGTATTGAAAAGAATGACATTGAATATGTATTTGAATCAATAGCTAAAGCGATTCATGAATTGAAATAATATAAGTGTATATAGAGTGTGTATATCAATTGATATACACACTCTATTTTTTTTGTTGTTTGTAAATATCGTTATTACAAGAAATTGATGTAAATTATAGAAAAATATTTGACTAAACAATGTATAGTGTATATACTGTTTATACACAGTTAGTTGGAGGAGGTAGGACATGAAGATACTTCTGCAGAATAATAGTAATCAACCTATTTATGAACAAATAAAAGAACAAATAAAGGCGAATATTTTACAAGGTAAAGTTGAACCTGGTACACCATTACCTTCAATGCGAGAGCTAGCAAGTGATTTAGGAGTTAGTTTAATTACAACTAAGCGCGCCTACGTCGATTTAGAACAAGAACAGTTTGTAACTTCAATTCGAGGTAAAGGCACATTTGTAAAAGAACAAGATGCCTCGATAATGAAAGAAAAACAATTTATTGTGATTGAAGACTTGGCTAAAGAACTAACAAAACAAGCGAAATTAATAGGGATGGATCTGAAAGAAATAAATGAAATTATATCGTTAATTTATGAGGAAGGTGAGTAATATGACAAAAGCTATTGAAGTAAATAATCTAAACTATCATCTTAAAAATTTTAGCCTTAACGATATACAGTTTGATGTAAAAAAAGGTTATGTAACAGGTTTTATTGGCGCTAACGGTTCAGGTAAAACGACGATTATAAGAATTTTAATGGGTCTTTTAAAAGAACAAAGTGGAGATCTGAAAATATTAGGAGAATATTTGAGAGAGCATCCTGTAGAAATTAAAAATAAAATTGGCTTTGTTTATTCAGAATTATATATGTACGAAAAATGGAATATCAAAACAATTGAATCAGTAGTAAGTAAATATTATAAAAATTGGGATCATGATATTTTCTCGAAATATGTTGAACAATTTGGTTTAACTTACAAACAAAAAGTAAAACATTTCTCAACAGGTATGAAAATGAAATTATCTTTAGCAATCGCTTTGAGTCATCACGCTGAACTATATATATTAGATGAGCCAACTGCAGGTTTAGATCCAGTAGTTAGAAATGAAGTTCTTGAAATATTGCAAAAAGAATTAATTGATGAAGAAAAAACAGTATTTTTCTCTACACATATTATTTCAGATTTAGAAAAAATTGCTGATTATATTGTTTATTTAAAAGACGGATCAATTTTATTAAATGAAAGTGTGAATGACTTAACCGAGAAATATAAAATTGTTAAAGGCGACCCAAATATGCTGGATGATGAATTAAAATCACTATTGATTAATATTAAAGAAACAAAAACTGGATTTTCAGGAATGACAGAAAATAGTCATGTATTTCTTGAGTTATTTGGAAAAGAGGTAGTGATTGAAACACCAACAATAGAAGAAGTGATGGTAAGAATTGAAAAAGACCAAAAAAATAAGGTTGTGGTTTAAATGAAAGCAATTTTTTACCGAAACTTTATGTATGAAAGAGGTTACTTGTTAGCATATTTTATCTGTTTTGTTTTAACTTTCTTTGCTCAATTCACATTTGGATTTGAAAACATTGAAATAATAAATTTTGTTCCGATATATTTTATTGCTACAGTTTCAATTCATTGTATTAATAATGCCATATTATTGAATAAGCAAAGTAGCCAAATTTTTTATAATAGTTTGCCTATTTCTAAAATAGATATCGTAAAAGCACATTACTTATATAACTTATTACTGACAATTATTTCATTTGTATTGATTATCATAATAGCTTTATATAAGAATGACACGATATTTCTTCAAGCAGCTATATTTATTGTAGCAACAAATTTATTAACATTAAGTATAGTTTATCCAACGTATGCACATGTTAATATTAATCAACTAGGAGCTTGGATATTGGGATCTATGTACGCAATATTTGCAATGTTGTATTTCGGAACATATTCAAATCGTTCATATGCATTTTCAGAAATACTAGGTTGGAAAATATTTTTATACTATACACCTTCAATGTTGTTAATAGTTGCCATTATTATATGGATAATTCAATTTAGTAGAGCTATTCATAGTGCTAAGAAAGATAAAATTACCATTTACGGAGGTGTAAGATGAAGCCGATATTATACCGTAATTTAATATTATTAAAACCTTACTTAATTTATATATTGGTAATGATTCTTGCATTACCAGTTACAATGATTTTACCATTTAATAATTACATCAAAATATTTCTATTAGGGATGCTCATGTTTCTTTTACATGTTGTCACTTTGGCGTTTCCTTATTATATATATTTAAGAATTAACAAGAATAAATCAGAAATGAACTTTTTAAGTTATCCTATAACACAAATAACGACGGTTAATATGCACTATTTAACTGCTATTATTTTAATCCTGATCAACTCGGTTACGATTAGTTTATATAATTTAGTGGCATTAATGTATGCGGCAAGTGATATGGATGTTGTTATAAATATGTCAGGGATACTAACGAATGTTGCGGCGAATTTATTTACAATCAGTTTAATATTACCGCTTTGTGATTTTAAAAGGTTTTTAAGAATACCATTAGTAATATGGATTATTTTGATTGGTTTTATATTACCAAGTATAGTACCGTACACAGATAAACTATTGAATAAATTATCTATTCAAACAAATGTTTTTACAAATTATGGAGATGAAATTTTTGTTTCTATATCAATCATATTATTTATCATTACTTACGTAATAGCAATTTCTAAAGCAAGAAAAGGCGAGATAACAATATAGAAGAGGTGACACATTTTGAAATTAACAAACATAAATAAATATTACGGCAATCAGCAAGTTTTAAACGATATCGACTTTGAATTTGGAGATAGTCAAATAGTAGGTTTAATTGGTAAAAATGGTGTAGGTAAGACTACATTGATGAAAATTATGAACGAAAACATCGTTAAATATAGTGGGAAATTTGAACAAGAAAGTGACGTACGAGTAGGTTATTTAATTGAAAATCCTAAACTGTATTTGAATAAAACTGGTTATTATAATTTAAACTTTTTTAGAGAAGTTTTAGGTAAAGAGGTTGATGACACATATGTTAATCAATTGATAGAGTCATTTGGAATCAAACCTTATATAAACAAAAAAGTTCAAAAATATTCAATGGGTATGAAACAAAAATTATCAATAGCAGTAGCTTTAATGAATAAACCACACTATTTAATATTAGATGAACCAACGAATGGCATGGATCCAGACGGTTCAATTGATGTGTTAAAAACAATTGAACGTGTAAGTAAAGAACTGAATATCAAAGTTCTTATTTCAAGTCATAAATTAGAAGATATTGAACTCATATGTGACAGAACTGTATTTATGAAAAATGGTCGTATTGTTGAAGATTATAATATGAAAGATGAATCAAAAAGAATTACAAAATTCTTAGTTGAAAGTAATCAATACAACGAAGCGCTTGATGTTTTAACGATGAATTTCAAAGTGATATCTAGCAATAAACATGAAGGGTTAATCGCGATTGAAGCATTGCAAGATTATCAAAATGTACTCAGATTACTCAGCGAAAAAGATATTTACCCTAAATTTATCGAAAATAATAAAACTACATTAAGAGATCAGTACTTTAATATTAATAAAGGAGTTGAAGCATAATGAACATCTTACAACACGTTAAATATGATATAACGAGAATATTTAAAAGTCCATTAGGCTTATTAGGCTTATTTCTAGCAATTATTCCTAGCATTGCTGTTATCATTATTTCTTTAAATATGGATAATGTATTTACTTCTCCTGATGTATTAACTGGTTTCTTTGCTTTTGGTGGATTAGTATTATTAATGTTTACATTAAGAACAATTGTTAGAGACATGTCATATGGAACAATTCAGTTATTTTTAAATTCTAAGAAAAACAGAACGATGTACTTATATGGTAAATTAATTTCAGTAATAGGAATCATTATTTTGTTTACTATATTAGGCACTGTAGTTACGTTGCTATCTACATTTATGATGACAACAGGTGATTTAGAGTTTACAGATTTCTTTAAAATGTTTGGTGAACTACTCATTATCATTTTATTCTATGTAACTTTATTGAATATTATTAATTTATTAACTGGAAAAGCCGTGATGGTTTATACTACAGCTATCGTATGTATTATACTCTTACCAACTATATTCAATATACTTTCAATCGTTCCTCAAATAGGAGAAAAAATAGTTAAAGTGATGAAATATAATCCACTAGACTTTCTTCCAGATATTTTAAATAGTGGTTACTTAGGTATGGAAGGTTACCAAATTGGGATAACGGTTGTTTGTATTCTAGTATTTACAGTTATTAACCATTTCGTCATTATAAATAAGAATATATAATGGTTTATCCTTCATTTGTGTGTTAAATTTAATTTATTAGATAAATGAATGAGGGATATTCTTGGGTAAAAAATTTATTAAACACTATATTATTATAGGTATTATATGTATCGTTGCGAGCTTTTTCTTTAATGGTACACCAAGTTCGTTAATGATTGGTGCCGGTTTAGGTTTCTTTTTAACAGCGCTAATTGCAAAATTTGAAAAAGAAGATAAAGTTGATGAACATCCGGATAAAGCAAAACAAAATCAAGACAAAAAGTAAAAAGTCGGGATAAATTAGCCGGAGTCTGGGACATAAATAAATTGTCTCAGGCTTTTTCATTATATTGGCGGCAGTTAACTAGAAGGAAAATGAGGTGGTTTAATGTTAAGAAGTCTATTATTTAAAAAACTAGAACAAAAAGAACACGACATGATTAAGCACTATCGCTATTTACATCAATATCCTGAACCTTCGTTTTTCGAAGAAAAAACAGCTCAATATATAGAAATGTTTTATAAAGATAAGGAAGTTAAAATACATAATCGTATTGGCGGAAACTATGGTTTGATTGTAGAAATAAATGGCGGGAAACCTGGTAGAACAATTGCTTTAAGAGCAGATTTTGATGCTTTAAACATTGATGAAGAAACAGGTTTGGCATTTTCATCTAAACATAAAGGATGGATGCATGCTTGTGGGCATGATGCTCATACAGCTTATTTAATGGTATTAGCAGAATCTTTAATAGAATTAAAGGATAGTTTACCTGGAAAGGTTGTTATTATTCATCAACACGCTGAGGAGTTAGCTCCAGGTGGTGCAATAGATATGTTGGAATCAGGTCTATTAGATACCGTAGATGAAATCTATGGTATTCATCTATTTCCAGACTTTACGCCTGAAGTTATTTCATATAGAAAAGGTCCTACAATGGGCGGTAGATCTCTATTTCATTTGAAGGTTAAAGGTAAAGGAGGACATGGTTCCAGTCCACATTTAGCAAATGATGCCATAATGGCAGCTAGTACGTTTGTGACGAATATACAAACAGTAATATCGCGTAGATTAAATCCATTTGATATGGGTGTAGTCACGATAAGTTCATTTAATGGCACGGGATCACTTAATGTAATTCAAGAGAATGTTGAACTTGCGGGTGATGTTAGATATATGGAAAATCGTATTGGCCATCAAATTCATGATGAAATCTTGCAAATGATAGAAGGTCTTGAAGAAACTTTTAATGTTGAATGTCAATTCAAATATGACTTAGACTGCATACCTTTAATCAATCATTATAAACAGACAGATTATTTAGTTGATATTTTAGCTACTAGTCAAGGTGAATATTTTGAATTATTGAAAGAACATGAACAACTAACAAGCTCTGAAGATTTTGCTAGTTACTTAGAAAAAATACCAGGAACTTTCTTTTTTGTAGGATGTAAACCTTATGATGTAGAAGAAGCTTTCTTTAATCATAGTCCTAAATTCGTGGTTAATGAAGATGCGATGTTGACTGCAAGCAAGGCATTAGGTGAAATAGTATTAAACAGGCTGTACATAGAAGAATAAGAAAGATATTATCTTAAAGATATTTAAATAGATGTCACGAATAATAAAATAATATAAATTTTCAAGTAACCGTTTACAAAACTATAGTAAACGGTTACAATTATTTGTATAACTTGTATACAAGTATACGGAAGGTGAGGAAAGATAGATGAAACATCATTATCATTATCCGAGCGAATGGTTAAAATATCGTTCTACTGGTGAACAAGTAGCTAGTGAACTTCGATTGGGTATTATTAGTAAAGCCATTAATCAAGGCGATAAGTTAAGTGAGAATAAAATAGCTCAACAATTTGAGGTCAGTCGTTCACCTGTAAGAGACGCGCTTAAACTTTTGCAACAAGATGGTTTAATATCGCTTGAAAGAATGGGCGCAATTGTAACGGGATTATCAAATGTTAATCAGAAAGAAATATACGACATCAGGCTCATGTTAGAGTCATTTGTTTTTGAAAGACTACAGTTAGACGATAATTCAGTCGTTATTAAAGAATTAAATAAAATTCTAAAAATGATGACTGTTGCTGTGGAATTTGAAGATGCTGATGAGTTTACAAGATTAGATCTACTGTTTCATGAATCTATGATTACTGCAATTAATCATCAATATATTGAAATGATATGGCGTAATCTAACACCAGTTATGGAATGTTTAATTTTAGTATCAATGAGACAGCGTATGGAAAATGAACCTGAAGATTTTAAAAGAGTTATTCATAATCATAAAGTATATATTGAAGCAATAGAAAACAAAGATCGAAATAAAATGAAAGAAGCATTTCATTTAAACTTTGACGACGTAGATGAACAAATCGAAGTTTTATGGAATTCACAAACCAATATAGATAGAAAGTAGGGTTATACAATGAAATACATGATAGGTGTAGATATAGGAACAACAAGTACAAAAGCTGTTATTTATAATAACGAAGGGAAGTTTTTGAAAAAACATAGCATTGAATATCCTATGACAACAGATGAAATAGGAGTAGCTGAAGAAAGCCCTGAAGAAATATTTGATGCAGTGCTTTTCACAGTCAAAAAAGTTATAAGAGAAATAGACGCAAAACCTGAAGATATTAAATTAATTAGCTTTAGTAGTGCGATGCATAGCTTAATTGCGATGGATAAAAATAATCAACCATTAACAGAATGTATAACATGGGCTGACAATAGAGCGAGTGATTATGCAGAAAAAATCAATAAAGAACATAACGGTTTAGAAATTTATAAAAGAACGGGTACACCAATACACCCGATGTCACCATTATCTAAAATATTTTGGTTAAAACATGAAAAACCTGAAATATATAACAATACAAACAAATGGATAGATATTAAAACTTATGTCATTTATCAATTATTTGGTCAATACACAATGGATCATTCTATAGGTTCCGCTACAGGTATGATGAACTTAAAATCATTAGATTGGGATAAAGAAGTATTAGATTTATTAGAAATAGAAACTTCTCAATTACCTGAACTCGTTTCAACAACACATATTCTGAAAAATATGTCTAAAAAATATGCTGACTTAATGGGGATTAATGTAGATATTCCTGTGGTTGTAGGCGCTTCTGATGGCGTTCTATCTAATCTAGGTGTAAACAGTTTTAGAAAAGGAGAAGTAGCAGTAACTATCGGTACAAGTGGTGCAATTAGAACGATAATTGATGAACCAAAAACTGACGAAAAAGGTAGAATCTTTTGTTATGTCTTAACAGAAGATCATTATTGTATTGGTGGTCCAGTTAATAATGGTGGTGTAGTACTCAAATGGCTAAGAGACGAGTTATTAGCAAGTGAAGTAGAAACAGCTAAACGCTTAGGTGTGGACTCTTACGATGTATTAACTAAAATAGCTAGCAGAGTTCAACCAGGGGCGAACGGTTTAATATTCCATCCTTATCTTGCAGGTGAACGTGCACCATTATGGAATGCTAACGCAAGAGGAAGTTACTTTGGTTTGACTTTAACGCACAAGAAAGAGCATATGATCAGAGCAGCTTTAGAAGGTGTATTACTTAATTTATACACAGTTTATTTAGCGTTAATTGAAGTAATGGATAAATCCCCTAATCAAATTAAAGCAACAGGTGGATTTGCAAAAAGTGAAGTTTGGCGTCAAATGATGGCAGATATTTTTGATACATCTGTTGAAGTTCCTGAAAGTTATGAAAGTTCTTGTCTAGGGGCATGTGTTTTAGGGTTAAAAGCATTAGGTGAAATAGATGATTTTGAAGTGTTGAATAATATGGTAGGCAAAACATACCAACACCAGCCAATAGAAGAAAATGTTGATATTTATCAATCTTTAATACCAATTTTCATTAATTTAAGTCGTAAGTTAACAGAAGAATATAACTCAATAGCAGAATTCCAAGAAATGCATTCATAAGGAGAGATTAATATGATTTCAGAAATTACACCACTACTAGTCGTTATTGTAGCAGTTGGTTTACTATTAGCATTAATTATGTGGTTAAAGCTTAACACATTCGTTTCATTAATAATTACAGCAATGATTACAGGTGTAATGCTTGGCATGCCATTAAATAAAATCATTTCAACGGTCGAATCTGGTATGGGGTCTACACTAGGCCACATCGCATTGATATTCGGATTAGGTGCAATGCTTGGTAAGTTATTAGCTGATGGAGGCGGTGCAACGAGAATTGCACATACGCTAATTGATAAATTTGGTCAAAAGCGCATCCAATGGGCAGTAGTGGTAGCATCATTTATAATCGGTATCGCTTTATTCTTTGAAGTAGGGCTCGTATTATTAATCCCAATTGTATTTACGATTGCAAAAGAATCTAAAGTTTCAACACTTTATTTAGGTATACCAATGACAGCAGCATTATCTGTTACACATGGCTTTTTACCTCCTCATCCAGGACCAGTCATGATTGCAAAAGAATTTGGTGCAGAAATAGGTGAAGTGCTTGTATTTGGTTTAATTGTTGCGATTCCAGTTACAATTATTGCTGGACCATTATTTACGATGTTTGCCAAAAAAGTAGTTCCAGAAGGATTCACTAAGTCTGGTGATTTAAATTCACTAGGTAAGCAAAAAACATTTAAAATTGAAGAAACGCCAGGATTTGGTATTTCAGCTTTAACAGCACTATTACCAGTATTTATTATGTTAATTTCAACAATTGTTGATTTACTTACTGGTTCACCTGAGAATCCTCAAGGTGTACTAGGGTTTATCAGTTTTATAGGTGAAGCGGCAACAGCTATGCTGATCTCAGTATTGTTTGCTATATTCACTATGGGACTAAAAAGAGGTAAAAAAATTACAGAAGTTATGGATACATTAACAAACGCTATATATCCAATTGGAATGATGTTATTAATTATTGGTGGTGGCGGTGCTTTTAAACAAGTATTGATTGATGGTGGCGTCGGAAAAACTGTTGAAGAATTATTTACTGGCACAGCAATGAGTCCAATTTTACTTGCATGGATAGTAGCTTCTGTTCTTAGAATCGCTTTAGGATCAGCTACAGTCGCAGCAATTTCTACAGTAGGTATCGTAGCGCCGTTATTAGAAGCTTCTGATGCGAATCTTGCTCTAGTCGTATTAGCAACTGGTGCAGGTAGTGTTATTGCTTCACACGTGAATGACGCAGGATTTTGGATGTTTAAAGAATATTTCGGATTAACAATGAAAGAGACATTTTTAACATGGACATTATTAGAAACCGTCATTTCTGTATCTGGTATTATATTTATACTATTTATAAGTTTATTCGTATAAAAAAGACTAAAATTGTATAAACTTAGTATTTTAATAAGGATTATTCAAGCCTGATTTATCAGTTACTTTAACAGTTAGGCATTCCTAACTGTTAAAGTACTAAACTTTTAGAACACTTAAGAAACAAAAATTTAGAGTTAAGAACGATTCAACAAATTTAGAAAAAGACTTGATATACTTTAGTCATAGATAACACAACACGAACCACAATACATTCAATTCCTTAAAAATATTTCGTATATGTTTTTTCATGATAGTGAATGACTTTGTGTAGAACGTGTTTAGATAGTTATCTGTAATTGTAACGTTGAAATGGATCATAAAATGATTCAACTTATTTTTATAAAGTTTCCCGGCTTTATAAAAATAAATGTTTCCTTAATTAATAACCCTTCCCCGAAAAGCGCTCGTTAATTCCCGGACGAGCGCTTTTCACTTGCGAAATTTCAAATGTTAACTTTACTGACATATATTTTTATTTGTTTTGTAGATAAAGTAAACTGTTTATATCGAACCATGGGGATGGAGAGATACATATAGGGGTAATTTACATAAAACGAGGCTGAGACAATTATTTGTCTCAGCCTCTATCGTGATATTGGCAGTAGTTGACTGGAATGAAAATATGCTTATATCAAGCTTTTCACTCCTAGTCACTCTTGCTGGGCGGTACTATGAAATCTTTTTTGAAAAATAAGATTTCTGTTCCAGTCCGATTTATCTTAAGATGCTTACGATTGATTCGTATACATCATCCCAGAATTGTGTATTCTTTTTATATTCATCATGGATTTTATGATGTACTTCTTTTTCTTTTTCAGGGAAAGAAGAATCTTCTTTAGATGGTAAGTCTTTTCTTGTTTCCTCAACGAATTTTTGAACTGTAATGGCTCTAGGACCCCATACATGTTCTTGTTCATGTTTTTCATTTAAAAATACAAAAATTGGTATAGATCTTGCAGTACCATTTGTTAAGTATTGATCAATTAAATTTGTATCTTCATCTCTATGAAATACTTTAACTTCCATATTAGTGTAATCTGCAATGTTCAATAGTACTGGGATATTCATCATAGCATCCCCACACCAATCTTCAGTGATGACGAGAACTTTATAATTTTTATCTTTTATTTTATCTAAACGTTCATCATTTTTAGGTAATTGAAAAGATTTATAAATTTCAATGAGTTCTTCTTTATTGGTAGTCATATCGTTTAAATATTCTTTAATAGGTTGTGATTGTTCATAATATGTAACTAGTTTTGTCATTTTAATTATCCCCCTTTTTATATACTAAATATTATAACAATTCTGAAATAAATCGCAAAGCAGAATAACTGAAGATTAATTACTCTACAGCATTTTCAAGAATTGAGAAAGTACCTTTATCTACATTTAGTTCAGCCAATGCACCGTATGGGATAACGCATTTCGGTTCATTATGACCAAAACTTGCATTGTAGAATACTGGCATATCTTCTTGATTCCATTCTTTTAACATTTTAGTCCAAACTTCTTTATATTCTTCATAATAAACATCATCTTGAGGACGACCAATAATTACGCCATTTATTCTTTCGAAAATTCCCATTGAACCAAATGCACGCACGTAATCTTCCATTAACCAAGGTGGAGCGTGGACTTCTGCTGTCTCAATGAACAATATAGCATCATCAAAAGCATCTTTATTTGGAAATACATCTGTTGCTTTTAAAGAATGGAATAATTCCATGCAACCTCCAATTAAACGTCCAGTTGCTTTTCCTTTTCCATTTAAAATTTCATACCCGTTATTATCGAAAGATTCTCTATTGATGTCTTTGTTGCTTTCATCCCATTTTAAACCGTATTTTCTAATTTGGGATGATGTAGGTACATCACCAACTGGCTCGTTTTGGAACCAAGTTTGTTTAATTGAATGAACAGTATAATCATCCATTGCAACATTTTCAGCGAAGTCAGTGAGTAGCAATGGACCATAAAAACTGGAAACGCCAGCTTGATAAAACATAAAATGTAACGCAGTTGTATCAGAATACCCACTAAATATTTTAGGATTATTTTTTATTAACTCTAAATCTATATATGGCCATAAACGAACAGAGTCATCTCCACCTAGAGAACAGATAATTGCTTTAACTTCAGGATCTCTGAGTGCTTGATGTAAATCTTCTGCTCTTTTTTCAGGGTGGTTGTATGTAAAGTCTGAACCTTTAAGCGCATTTGGCATTATCTTTACTTTCAGTCCGAATACATCTTTTAATCTTTCAATACCAACATTAGTTCTCCACATCATATCTTCTTCTCCAGCTAAACCAGAAGACAAAGAAACAATCGCTACTGTGTCACCTTTAGAAAGCTTATTTGGCTTGATAAGTTTACTCATATCAAAACCCCCTTATTTATTTGTTGTGCATAGTATATCACACTGATATAACTTGAAATCAAATTTTTCAGATGATAATATGATGTTGTTTGTAGGAAGAGTGTTAAAATTAAATTGAAAACTTGAGATAATAATAAAGGGGAAACAGAATATGGATAAAATCACGTTCCTCAATTATTTAGAGGATGAATTGTCTCGTTTACCGAAGGCGGAAAGAGATAAAATTATGTATGAATATGAGACTAAGTTTTTTGAGGCTCAAAATGAAGAAGAACTTATCCATGAACTTGGCAACCCTAAAGCAATTGCAAAAAAAGTATATGCCAATACTGCTATAACTGATGCAGAAATGGCTCCGAATTTTAAAAATGTTTTTCATGCTATTATGGCAACTCTAGGACTAAGTTTCTTCAACATTTTATTTATCATTACACCATTTCTTTTTATAACATTTATTCTATTAATAGTAGTCTTAATAGGAGCAGTTATGATGTTAGGACCTATTGTTAGTGTTGTGAACATCTTTATTAATGGATTCCATTGGATAGATGTAACGAATATTATGTTTGCTATTTCATTCTTAGGACTCGGATTGATGCTCTTAATTACTGGATTAAAACTTATTGAAGTAAGTTACAAAGGCATATTAAAATATTTAAGATGGTGTATAAAAATCATTAAGAGGAGTGCAGAGTAATGAAAAAACTATTTTTTGTAGGTTTAAGTATTTTTGTAGTTTTTGGATTACTTGGTACTTTTCTATGGTTTTCAGTAAACAAACAGTATGAAAAACAAGAAACATACAAAAAAGTATTTAAAAACAATGAAACGAATCAAATTATAATTAATGCTCAAAATACAGATGTAGATGTAAAAAAGGGGCGTTATTTAGAAATTAATTACGATGGAAAACATAAAGTTAACGCAAATATAGAAAACAATTTATTACATTTTTCTGAGCAAGATAAAAAGCTTACATTTAACGCTAACTTTATTCCTTTTAGAAAAGTTAATAATCATCTTACAATAACGCTTCCTGAAAAAAATTATAATGCATTTAACATCACTACTAATACAGGTAATATCAATATAGAAAATGTTAAGAGTAAAAATAGTAATATTATTACTGGGACAGGGAATATAACGTTTGATCAAGTAGATTTTCAACATGTTAAAGCTATGGCTGATGTTGGGAGTATTGGTATTAAAAACTCCAAATTATATGAATTTAATGGAGAATTGGATACAGGTAATATCACAGTAGATAACTCAGTGTTAAAAAATAATGAAATGATAACTTCAATAGGTAATATCAAAATAAGAGATTTGAAAAATGAATGTGATATTAAAGCATCTACTGAAGACGGAAATATACTTATAGATTATAAACATAAACCACAAGATACATTACTTCAATTACATGCTGATTCAGGTAGCACAAAAATAGAAAACAGTGCTTTTCACGGGGAAAAGGTTGGTAATGGTAAAAATGTTATTGAAAGTTATACTGATAACGGTGATATAAAAATTAAATAATAGGCTATATAAAATATAACCTCTAATCCGTTAAATTTAATTTATGGATTAGAGGTTATTTAATTGATGCATTTATTCACTTGCAAATATTATATCTGAATCTATTTCTCCTGTAACATATAGTGATTCTAAAGGTTTGCCTTGTAACCATTCATTAAATTTAAAAGTGTGTATATAACCATTTTCACCTAATGCAAATTTAACTTCTAGTTGTTCAGGAATATAAGCAGATGTGTGTATCGTACCTGACCAACTTCTAAAAAGTTTGCTATAAATTTCATAATCAGGGTTATTAAAGTATTCAAAAGCAGTTTCTAAAGGTAAATTTTCGTTAGTTATATTTTCAATTCTATTATATCGCTCTACTGATTCTTTTATATAATTTCTATTTTCATGTGTTAATACTTCAAAATGATTCGTACAAAGAATGTTCTCTTTAGTTACTACTGATCTTGGTGTAGCTTCTACAATAATGCTGTTGTTAGATGCATCCATCAAAATGTAACTAAATGAACTTCTATGTGGTATTTCTTTCAACAACGAAACAGCTTCATCAATATTTTTACAACATTCTAAAATAAGACGACCAATCATATAACATACAAATCCATCACCTGGCTTTTTACGATGCATAAAATTATAACCCATCGATAAACCATGTTCATTCATTCCATCCATTCTCCCAGTTACTCGAGATGTTGGACCAATTTGAGCGTAACCACCATCAGTAGGTTGGAATAAGCTGAAACGTCCGTCATAAGTAGCAGGATTGTAATCATAGTTTCGAACCATAAAGTTTTTACCTAAAAATACCGAACAACCACTATCTTTAGCATAAACTCTATAATGACCGTAATTAAGAAGGACTTGCTCTAAAGGCATTTTTAGAGTATCTTGTATGCCCATCAGTTCCTCCCATATTTGCGGGGCGAATTGCTGATATATTTTTTTCGTTTCATTTATATTTATATCAAATCTAGGCCTTCTAACTCGCCATTCTTTTTCTCTGTTTTCGAGCATTTTAGTAGATTGTAACCACTTAGCTTGCGCAACTCCATAATCGTAGTGGTTTCCTCTAAATTCAAATGTTTGCATACTTACTTGTTGCAAAATCATCACTCCTATTCTTATTCATTTTGCTAGAAAATATTTCATTTGTCACGCAAATAAGCTATAAACCTTAATATTGGTCATAATTAATTAAAGAGATTGTAATAATGTCTTAACCTATGTAATTTTTTACCATGTTATATTTAATTTATCACATATCATTAAGTTATTTAGGAGGTATGTATGATGTGGAATCAAATATATATCTATACAAAAAAGAAATGGAAAGAATGGTACAGAGGTTAACAATTTAATTTAACTTAAATACAACAAGATAAGTATTTTAAACATAAAAAGAAAAATTGAAAATATCTATTATCAGAAAAACACACATTCGTTTAACTAATAAAACGAATGTGTGTTTTTGAGTTAATAATATTAAATTATTACAAGTTATCTGTAACAGGTGCAGATTCAACCCGTTTTTGATCACGCTTTGTTTGGTTTGACCAAAATATTGCAATACTAGGACCTGTTAATAAGTGTATGAAACTAAATATTGCGCCTGGTACTGCTGATAGTGGATTAAAGTGAGCTGTAGCTAATGAAACAGCTAAGCCAGAATTTTGCATACCAACTTCAATAGAAATTGCTCGTTTATCAGGTCGTCCTAAACCTAATGCTTTGGCTAAAAGATAGCCAATAGTGAGGCCACAAACATTATGTAATAAAACGACACCAAACAATAATAAACCAGTTGCGATAATTTGTGTCTTATTACCTGCAACCACACTTGATAAGATCAATGAAATTGCAATAACTGAAATAATAGGTAAAATATCGACAGATTTTTCTGCTACCGGTCTAAAGAATTTCTGTACAATTACACCTAAAATAATAGGGATTAACACTACTTGAACTACTGAAATGAACATTTCCATAAATGATACTTGCAACCATTCTCTAGCAAATAAGAAAATGAGAGAAGGTGTTACAATTGGTGCAAGTAATGTTGATAATGTAGTAATTGAAACTGATAAAGCGGTATTTGCTTTAGCTAAATAACTAATTACATTAGATGCTGTGCCACCAGGACAACAACCTACTAATATCACACCTAAAGCTATATCTGGACTAAGGTTTAAACCTTTAGCAATTAAATAAGCAGTGACAGGCATTACAGTATACTGTAATATAACGCCGATAATTACACTCTTAGGTGATTTAAATACTTCTTTAAAATCATTCGTTGAAATGGTCATACCCATGCCAAACATCACTATACCCAATAAATAAGGGATATAAGGTGCTATTTGAGCGATGGTACCTGGAAAACTAAAACCTAAAATAGCAGCTATTAACATCCAAACGACAAAAGTTTTATTAATAAACTGACTAAATTTCTTTAAATTACTCATAATGAACACCTTCCAAATTATATAATAATCTGAATATTACCAATAATCAGAAGTTATTTCAATGGTATATTAGAAGAAATATTTAAAAATAAAAATCAAATGAAAATCGATACAATAAATGTTACATTTTATACAAGAATTAAATCGTATTCTATGAATTAGATGTATAATGAGAGTATATCTTTTATGTATAATGCTTATTATGTTATGATGTAAATGGTAGAAAATGATGATAGAGGTGACTTCAATGAACTGTATTAAAGGAATTTTCAAATTCTTTTTCATCTTAATTGCAATTACAACAGTAGCTGTTGGTGCAGGTGTAGCTGTCTTAGCATTTGTATTTAAAAAGGATTTTGAAGATCTAGAACAAAAAACTAAAGAGATAGTTTCAGAAATTGAATCTAATAATTAAAAATGAGGAGAGCAATCACTTAGTATAAGTGATTGCTCTTTTTTATTTAACTACCAAATTTTATTTTAATGTGTTAAAGAATATTAATTAAAATTACACTTTTAAAAATAATAGGGGTAAAGGTATATGAATAAAGTGATTTAAAGAAAATTTAAAATTATAATTGAATATTTAGGAGGGGGTGTAATTTTAATATGATCTAATTTTGTTTTTGAGTTCTTTTACGCTTTAATATAAAGAATATAGTAGTAGCTATAGCTATAAAAAGTGTGCTAAAAATATATTTAATTATATGATTGTTTTGTCCTGTATCAGGAAGTGTTTTCTTTTCGGACAAGGCTTTTTTATTTGTATCTTTTTGTTCTGTCTCAGTGGTTTTAGAATTATTTGAAGTTAAATTGTCTTTAACTATAGAAATTTGATAATTATGATTTGTGTTCTGAGTGTTTGATTGCGAATTGTTTAATGAATCAGTTTGGTTAGGGAAATGATTAGTATCATTTGGATTGTTATTAGTAACTATGGCTTGAGGGCTAGTATTATTTGTAATATGGAGTGAAGCTTGCTTGTTATTACTACTATATGTGTAATATTTATCTTCACCAATTTTGATTGTGGACTTAGTGTCTACACCTTGAATTTGTACATTAAATAGAGTGTCTCTTGGGATGTTCGCAGGTATTTCAATTACTACTTGACCATTTTGATTAGTTTTACCTGTAAATTCTTGATTGTTACCTATCAATTTAACTTCTATATTATTTAATTGTTGGTAAGTATTTGATATAACATTAATGCTAATGTTTTGGCTATTTATATTAGAAGGAGTAGAAATAGTATTATGAGATGATGTTAATCTATAGAGTTTATTAGGTTCAACCGTAAATGTTTGTTGATTAGAAGTAGTAAGTACGTAGCTTTTCTTTAAAGATGCATTTGGGATTTGTATAATAGCGAGTCCATCAGATTTAGTTGTTAAAGACTTCGTTTCATTATCTAATTGAAGTTGAAATGTTTCATTAGGAATGGGTTGATTAGTGGAAGTGAGAAATTGAAAAGCAATGGGTGTTTCACTTGTTTCTGCATAGGTTATATTGGATGAATTTAATGTTATACAAATTAAGAAAGTAGTTGTAAAACTTATGAAGAGAAGAAATATCTTCATACACAACCTCCTTTATAATTAATATCACCGGTGATATTTTTATTATGCCATAAACAATCTGGATATGCTAGTATTATTTTATAAAATTTACATAGAATTTTTAACTTATATAAAATCAAGAAATATTGAGTTATAATAAATTATAATATTTACTAAAAGTAAGGTGCTTCAGTTTTGCATCAAAGAGCATATAGGAGTAAAATAAACAAAAAGATTTAGATAAATAAAGGGGAGATGTTCTTGTATGATATGTAAAAGCTGTAATCAAGAAATGGTTGACGAACTTCGTATTAACGTACCAGGTACTTTAGTTGATGTAAGGTTAGTTAAAGAAGAAGAAACGGATGACGTCTTGAAAAAAGCGATTGCTGTACCTAAAGCTGCTGTTTGTTTATCGTGCGGTGAAGTAAAATACTACATAGAAGACATCGAATCATTTAAAGAATCATTAAAAAATGAATAGTAATAATTAAAGGGGTAAACCATAAATATAATGGCTTACCCCTTTATGTATAAAATGAAAGTTAAATCTTTTTTATATTTCTTACAGACGCATAACAATGTTCACCATTATTAAAGTAAACAGTGCGATCTTTTGTATCAATTCTATCAACATTTCGACGGTTTATAACAAAGCTGTTATGACATCTAAAAAATCTGTCGTCTAGATTTGTTAGTTCTTTTAGACTACCGTAAAATTCGATTTGTCTATTATCAAGATGAGCTATTAATCGATGAGATTTAGTTGATGATTCAAAAAACATGACATCATCATATTGGACATATACTGAATTACTACCACGCGTTAATTCTAATTTTTCAACATTAGTATTTTTAGATAACATGCCTAAACGGATATAAGCAGTGTCTAAACAATCAATAACTCGTGTCTTGAGCTGATCAGGGTCATCTTTAAATATAAAATCCATAGCAGCAACTTTATAAACAAACGTTAAATAAGTTAATTCACTATGACTTGTAACAAAGATTATATTACCAATAGGGTCATGTTTTCTAATCTCGCTCGCTAAAGTAATTCCATTTATATCAGCATCTAGTTGGATATCTAAGAAATAACAACCGATATCATTAGAAGTCTTTACATGTTCTAGTAACTCATAAGGATCATTAGTCGCAAGCTCAATAGACATTTCTTTTTCTTCAATCATAATATAATTATTAATGATTGTTTGCATTCGTTCTAATTGTTTTGGGTCATCTTCGCAAATGATAATTTTCATCGTATCACTTCCTCATTATGATCATTTAAAATCTCGAGCTTTTGAATAAAGAATTGATCATTAATATACGTATCTAAAAAAACATTCTCAGTCTTTTCAGTTACTTCTTTTAATGTTGTTAAACCAATACCTCGTTTACGACCTTTTGTAGAAAATTGGTCTTCAAATAACTTATGTACTTTTGGTGTATCTTTAGAACATTTATTCATAAATACGAGTAGCACAGATTCTTCATTTTTAATAAAAGCAATTTGAATAGTAGGTGCATCAACAAACTCAGATGCTTCAATAGCATTATCCATTATGATACCTATACATCTACTCAACTCAACAATATTCATATTAATATGATCAATTTGTTCAGTAACTTCAACACTAATATTAATATTTTGCTCTTGGGATTGAATAATTTTAGTTGTTAGCAAACCTTTAATCTCTCTTACATGCAAGTTCTGTAAACCATTTATTTTAATCGTATTTAACTTCATATCATCATGTAAATGCGCAATATTTTCATCAAAATATTTGCTTAAACCATCCATATCTTCTTGTCTAATATACTCAGACAAAGTAGCAAGAATATTGATATAATCATGACGAAACTTTCTCATTTCATTATTAATCTGTTCAATTTGTAAGGTATATTTATAATAATGATTAATCTCCTTTTTAGTACGCTGTAAAGCCATTTCTCTGATGACCGTAAAAGAAATTAAAATGACAAAAATTGCCGCCACACATACATAAATAACATAAAATAAAGTTTGGAACTCAAACTCTTTTTCAGTATCATAGTTCTCAGGCATATAAATATAGAACACAAAAAATGATAGAGCAAGGAACGCAGCTAACAACAGTAAATAAATACGGTTATTATATAAATAACTTAATTTAAGTTTGTTCATTAACATCCTAATTAAAACTGCAATAGAGATAGATATTATGAAATGAAATATAAAATAAAATAAATGTATTGATAGTTCTGCTGGATTAACATTAAATAATATAGTGTTTAAAAGAGACGATAAATAATCGGAAGCAACCGAAATTATAATTACTAATAAAGTATTAATTACGCCAAAAATTTTAAACTTATTATAAAAGAAAATCGCTAAAAACGTGATTAAATAAACTATCGAATTAACTCCAATAATAAAATATAAAGCAAGAGAAGGGATCATGTATCCCAATAATAGAATGACATAATCCCTTTTTGAATATCGATAGTTTTGAGTTATTGCAAGTAACGCTAAAAACATAATTGTTTGAAATAAACCATATATAATAGCTTGTGTTATTGATAAATGTGCCATATATCTATTACACTTCCTAAACTCAAATATTACTTGTTAGCATCTTCTAATAATTCATTTGGTACAGAAGTTTCATCTAAGAATACATTACACCCTCTGATTACTGCTTTCTCACCGATTGCTGATAAAACGTTAGAAATTGTTTTTGAAAATAATCCTGCTAATAAATTCATGATATTGTTTCCTCCTTTTTATAAAATATAGGTAATAGTGATACCGATTCGAAGATCAATCCCAAACAGATTAATTGTTGATAGGGTTCTTTAACGAATAAAGAAATGATTATCAAAATTGTAGCTGCAATGATTGACCTAAGTTTTAAACCCTTTTTCCACTTACCTAATAGTGGATGTTTTTTTGTTTCCATAGGTGCATATTTCATAATGATTATGTACCCTATGAGCGCTAATGTCAAAAATATCCAATACGGTACGTTTATATTGATGACAATTAGCGGTGTAATCACAAACATTATTAGGCTTTGAATGGTACATAAAAAAGTAGATTTTGCATGCGCACCAAATGCAAAATATCTTATAGCAAAATAACTAAGGTGAACAATAAGTGTATAGAAGAATATATGGCTTAGAAGGGCAGCACCATATATAACAACAGTCTTCATAATATTCCCTACAAATACTTCTAGTCCATACTTTACCTTTAAATAGCTTACATGGTCTAAATTATTTGAATTTTGAAGACTTGTAGCAATTTTATCAATTTGGGTTTGTACTGGTTGATACATAGCGCCCCTCCTCACACTTAATTATAAATCATAATGGTTTACATTTTACTTCTTTTGCCTAACTGTATTATTTCAATGCCCAACTGTTTGAGTTTTTATTTATATTTATATATTAACATATTTTTATTGCAGTTAAGCACGAAATATTACGACTTAGGGAAAACTTTAATTTTATTAAATATAATATTATAAAATGATAATGACTAAGTAATAAGGTGAATAAAGGGGGTTCCTTTATGGCAGGTGACATAGTGAACGCTATCAGTAGTATTTTTAAGTGGTTTGTGGCGTTTTTTAGTGATTTATTTGGTTAATTTTCATTTGTTAAAATGTTATGATTATATAAGTTATTAGAGCGTATGCCTTTTGGTATACGTTTTTTATTATAGTTATTCAGTAATTTCATGTAGAATGAAGACAAAGAGATAATTTAGGGAGGAATTATATTTTATGAAAACACAAGGTTATATTGGTAGTTATACAAAAAAGGATGGAAAGGGTATTTATAGATTTGATGTTGATGAAAATGATCAAACTATAGAAAAAGTAGAAGTAGGCTATGAAGTAGAAGCTTCTACATATATTATGCAACATGGTAAATATTTATACGCAGTTAAAAAACAAGGCGATGATTGTGGTGTCGCAAGTTTTCTAATTAATGAAGATAAAAGTTTAACATTTATAAATGATTGCTTAGCTTCAACAGAAGGTACAGGTTGTCATATTTCAATATCTGAAGATGGTAAATTTTTATTTGAAGCAGTATACGGTGCAGGCATAGTAAGATTATATGAACTTAATCCTGAAAATGGGGAAGTCCTTAGATTAATCGATTCATATCATGGTGATGGTAATGGACCTAATAAAGAAAGACAAGATGGTAGCCATATTCATTATGCAATGCAAACACCAGATTTAGACTATATTGTTACAGTTGATTTAGGGGCAGATGTAATAAGAACGTTTAAATACTCTTTAGACGGATTAGAACTATATGAAACGACGAAATTCCAAGCTGGAAGTGGACCGAGACATTTAGCATTCCATCCTAGTGGCAAATATGCTTATTTAGTTACAGAATTAAGCAATACTATAATTGTATTATCATATGAAAATGGTGTGTTTAGCCCGGTTACTGAACCACAAATGACTATTCCTGATGATTTTGAATTAAATTCACAAATAGCTGCAGTTAGATTAAGTCATGATGGTAGATTCGTATATGCGTCAAATCGTGGTCATAATAGTATTGCTGTATTTAAAATACTAGGTGATGGTGCAAATCTTGAATTAGTTGAAATTGTTTCAAGTGGAGGTACTTGGCCAAGAGACTTTAATATTACTCCAAGTGATTCATTCTTAGTTGTAGCACATGAACATTCTTATAATTTAGTGTTATTCAGTAGAAATAAAGAAACTGGTAAATTAACAGAAATAGAAAATGAACAAAAAGCCGCTGAAGGTGTATGTGTTCAATTTATCTGATTGAAGGTGAATAGAATGAAAATAGCTTTATATCAAATGCATGTAATACCAGGTAAACCTGATGAAAATATAGAAAAAGTTAGTCAATGGTTAGATAGTTTAGCTACAGATATAGATATAGCTGTGTTACCTGAAATGTGGAACACATCATATCGATTAAATGAATTAGAGAACATTGCTGATGTTGATGGGGAAGTGATAATACCTTTTTTAAAAAACAAAGCAAAAGAGGTTAAGAAACATATTATTGCAGGTTCTATTGCTTATAAAAAAGGTGAAGACATTTATAATAGAGCGCTTATTGTAAATAAAGAAGGGAAACTCATTAATACTTACGATAAAGCACATCTCGTTCCAATGTTAAACGAGCATCATTTTTTAAC
The DNA here is from genome assembly GCF_022386845.1 of Mammaliicoccus sp. C-M13. NCBI lineage: Bacteria > Bacillati > Bacillota > Bacilli > Caryophanales > Staphylococcaceae > Mammaliicoccus > Mammaliicoccus sp. C-M13. The sequence continues at coordinate 57,762 of NZ_JAJNHQ010000010.1, forward strand.
TTCTGGAGAAAAAAAGCCAACTGTATTTCATATAGATGAAATTGAGATGGGTTCTATTATCTGTTATGACTTAAGATTTCCTGAATTATCACGTTCATTAACATTAGAAGATGCTAAAGTCATTTTTGTGCCTGCTGAATGGCCAAAATCACGTATTGATCATTGGAAAGCATTATTACAAGCAAGAGCAATTGAAAACCAGATTTACGTAGTAGCATGTAATACTGTAGGTAAATGTGATGATAACGAATTTGGAGGGCATAGTTTAGCATATAGCCCAGACGGTGCACTTATCGACTGTTTGTATGAAGGTGAAGGCACATTAGTTGTTAATTTAGATTTAAATGCCCAAAGCCAAATTAGAGAATCTATTCCTATTTTTAATAGTTTACGAACAGATTTATATTAAAATTAACTAAATAATTTTGAGTACGATATAAGAAATCTCTTCATTAGTGATAAAAAATCTAATGAAGAGTTTTTTAATTTTTAAGTGTAATATTGTTAAAAGTAAAAATTTTTATTGATATATTTAAATAAAAGTTTAAAATCAAAATTGTCATATATGCAGCTTTATATAAGGGGGTATTAGATTGTCTGAACAAGTAGATGTAGAATTTAAAAATATAGGCTATGAAATAGAAGGTAGTACAATTTTAAATAAAGTGAACGGTAAAATATATCAAGGTAAGATTACTACAATTATAGGGCCATCAGGCGGTGGAAAGTCTACTTTATTATCATTTATTAATGCTTTAAACTCTCCAACAGAGGGAGATATTTTTATTGATGGGCATTTAATTAATGAATATGAAGCTATTAAACTAAGAAGAAAAGTGCAACTTGTCTCACAAGAAGCAACAATGATTAATGGTACCGTTAAAGATAATTTAGAACTTCCTTTAACATTACAAAATAGAACTATGACTGATAAAGAAGCTGAAGGATTTTTAAAAGATGTTGACTTACCAATATCATTTTTAAATAAAAATAGTAAAGAATTATCTGGTGGTGAAAAACAAAAATTATCATTAGCTCGCTCTTTAGTTACCAAACCAAGTGTTATGTTGCTAGATGAAGTAACTTCAGCTCTAGACAGAAGCTCAGTCGAAGCTATTGAATCATTATTAACACTCATTAATAAAAAGCATGATGTTACGATGATTTGGATTACACATGATGTTAACCAAGCAATTCGTATGAGTGATTATATTTGGGTCATGATGAACGGAGAAGTCGTTGAAACTGGTACAAGTGAAGAAATCAGACATACTACAAATGAGAAAGTAAAAAAATTCATAGGAGCTAAAATATAATGAGTATAACTTCTTTGATATTAATGGTAATTTTTATAATTATTCCTATAGTTATTTCTAAATCACTGAAATTAGGTTTAGAAAAAGACACAGTTATCGCTGGTATAAGGTCTTTTATTCAATTATTAATTGTAGGATATATATTACAATTTATTTTTGATAAAGATAATCCAATATTTATGATATTGATGGTCGTATTAATTATAGGTGCAGCAACTCAAAATGCTAGAAAGAAAGGCTTATCTATTCCAGGTATCACTTGGAAATTGTTGTTAGCATATGTATCGATTGAGTTAATAACACAAGGCATTCTTATTGGTTTGAAAATTATACCACCAACTCCGCAATATGTAATTCCTATAACTGGTATGGTTATTGGTAATGCGATGGTGTTAAGTATTTTATTCTTAAATCGATTTATTTCAGAGATTCAACAAAATGAAAATTTAGTAAAGCTGATACTATCTTTAGGAGGCACACCAAAACAAGCTATTCATAAGCAATTGATGACTTCTATACAAACAAGTGCTATTCCTACAATAGAACAACAGAAGACTATAGGACTCGTACAATTACCTGGAATGATGAGCGGTCAAATTATTGCAGGTGCTGACCCAATTGATGCAGTATTCTTTCAAATCTTAATTGTATTTATATTAATAACATCAGCAGTTACAACGAGTGTAATATTAGGATTTCTATCATATCCAACATTATTTAATAGTAAAAAACAATTAATAGAAAGCCGTTTTGAGTAAATAAGGTAACACATGATGTAAGACGAGATCTACGTGCAACATAACAGTCTCCTTATTGCCAAGAGTACTGAGAAAAGTCCACATACAATATAGGAGTCATGTACAATACTATCAATACAAAGAAAGAGGCTGGGACATTATTTATGTCTCAGCCTCTTTCTTTGCCTGGGTAGGACTACGAAATCTTTTTATTAAAATAAGATTTTTGTCCCACTCTTATTTATTTTTTAAACATTGCTCTGACGTATTTCCCTTTACCCTTATAAGGGGGGAAGAGCACGCCTGTTTCTAATTTCGTCGTTTTGAACATAATTCCTTTTTGGTTACTGAATAATTCAAATGATGCTTTTCCATGATAACGACCGATACCAGAGTGTCCTACACCACCGAAAGGCAAGTTATGATTGCCAACATGCATTAACGTATCATTGATGCAACCACCACCAAATGATATACGATTAACAACTTCATCTGTATGATTCTCATCTTCACTAAATAAATATAGAGAGAGTGGTTTAGGTTTATTCTTTATGAATTGTATCGCATCTCCGAATGCATCGTACGACATAATAGGTAGAATTGGTCCAAATATTTCATCTTCCATTAAAACGTCATCAAACTTCACATTATCAACAATTGTAGGTTCTATATAACGATCTGTTACGTTAGTTTCTCCACCATAAACAATTTCACCATTTGTATTATTAATGAGCGAATTCAGTCTATTTGCATGTTTCTCATTAACAATTCTGCCAAAATCTTCACTGTTTTTAGCATTTTTAGTATAAAACTCTTGAATAGTTGATTGAATTGCTTTAATAAATTGTTGTTTGATTGATGCGTCAATAATAACATAATCAGGTGCTACACAAGTTTGACCTGCGTTGATAAATTTACCAAAAGCGATTCGTTCTGCTGCAACTTTAATATTAGCTGTTTTATCTACAATAGCTGGACTTTTGCCACCTAATTCTAGCGCAACTGGTATAAGTTGCTTACTCGCTTGTTCATATACAATTTGCCCAACTTTTGTAGAACCTGTAAAGAATATAAAATCAAACGGTTGTTGTAATAATTCTTCTGTTACATTTTGTTCACCAGTTATACAAGATATGTATGAAGCGGGGAATACATCTTCAATTATTTGTTGAATAATCTGACTCACATTAGGCGTAAGTTCAGAAGGTTTAACGACAGCACAGTTTCCTGCTGAAATTGCGCCAATTAATGGTTCCATTACTAATTGGAATGGATAGTTAAAAGGACCGATAATTAAAACCGTTCCATAAGGTTCGTTTACAGTATAACTTTTTGCAGGAAATAAGAATACTGGCGTATTTACGTTTTTCTTGCCAGCCAAGTTCTTGACATCCTTAAGCATCAACGAGATACTTTTGTAAATGTAACCAATTTCTGTTGCATATGATTCAACTGAATTTTTACCTAAATCTTGCTTTAATGCTGCTAATAATTCTGTTTCATGCGATTTAATAGATTTTTTTAATAATCTAAGTTGTTTTTTTCTGAATTTAATATCCTTTGTTATATCGCTATCAAAAAATGATTGAATTGTCTCGAATTGGTTTGCTATAGTCAAAGTTAATATCTCCTTTATAACTTCTATTGTATATATTTTAACAATAGTTATAATTAAAAGCGAAGTCTTTATTACTAAAAAGTAAAAATTAACAAAAATTTATTAAGAAAAGGTGAACATCATGAAATTTGGTTTTATAGGTACAAATTGGATAACTGATAAGTTAATAGAGTGTGGTAGACAAACAGCTACTTTCGAACCTTATGCTGTATATTCTAGAACAGAAGAAAGAGCTAATTATTTTAAAGACAAACATGATTTAAAAGAAATTTTTACAGATTTAAATCAATTTTGTGAATCATCCAATTTTGACGCTGTATATATTGCTTCACCTAATGCATTTCACTTTGAACAAGCAAAGTTGGCAATTGAAAATAACAAACATGTTTTAATAGAAAAACCAGCTACTATCAATGTGGAACAATTTGAAGCATTATCTAAACTCGCACATGAATATAATGTAACTGTTATGGAAGCGATGAAATCAACTGTATTAAAACCATTTTTACAGTTTGCTAAAGCAAATGCAGATATCGGAGAAATACGTTATGCAGATTTTCACTATCATCAATACTCTTCTCGATATGATAAATATAAAGAAGGTATAGTTGAAAATGCTTTTAAACCAGAGTTAGGAAACGGCGCATTAATGGATTTAGGTGTATATGCAGTTGCACCGGCTATCCATTTATTCGGATTACCTAAAGAAATAAAAGCAACAGGGTTCAAATTAAATACAGGGGCTGATGGCCAAGGTAATGCGATTTTAAATTATGATTCATTCCAAGTCACAATAAGTTATTCTAAAATATGTGATCGACCAAGCCCTTCTGAAATCATTGGAGAAGATGGTTATGTAACTATCAATAAGATAAGTGCTCCTACTGTTATAAATGTATTTAATAAAGATGGTTCAATAAAAGATACTTATAGCGATAGTGATGATTATACAATGAAAGAAGAAATAGAAGAGTTTATAAAATGTATTGAAAATAATAAAATAGAGTCTTCTATTAATACACACCAAAGAACGATAGACACTTTGAAAGTATTAGATGAAATTAGAAATCAAGTAGGGGTTCAATTTAATGACTAAAAAAGTCATAATAACCGTTAGTATTATTATCATTATATTAATTGTTATTGCTACAACTGTGCCGTTTAAACAAGAACCATCATCTACTACAAGAGTTGTTGTGGATCACTTTAATCATAAATATGCTTTTCCAAACTGTTATGATTATGAAACAGCATCAAATTATATTGATGAAGTTACATTCAAAGATGCAAAAGACCTTGGTTATCCACCAATGAATAAATGTACAGAACAAGAAGCTAAACCAAAACATAAAACACTTTTGAAAAGATTAATAGAAAGTACTGATATATAAGTGGTGAGACATTAGTTTCTAGATTGAAAAAGCCTCCTAATCCGTTAGATTTTTAATTAATGGATTAGGAGGCTTTTTACTTAAATTATTATTTCTTTAATACGTCGTGTGTGCTTTGGTCTTTGTCCATAACGTCTTTCACATATGGACATACAGGGTCTATAACTTTGCCTTCGTTTCGGGCCTTGTCAATAACAGTGTCTACTAACTTTCTAGCTGTTCCTTGTCCGCGTAGTGACGGGTCTACAAACGTGTGATCAACTACGAGAACATTACCATCTGAATCATGATACGTGATTTCAGCATCAAATTGATCTTCTGATTCTCCAACATAGAACTTGTTCGTACCTTGTTTAATTTCCATTGCAAACACACTCCTTATAAAAGTTATTTACCTAAAACATCATCAATTGGTGGTACTACTTGCTTCTTACGTGATACCACGCCAGCTAATAATGCTTGGTTGTTTTCTAACTTAGTACTGAATGCTTTTTCAACAGCTTGTTGTTCTTTACCTAGAGCAATAACTGTTGAATCACTATTTAGTATATCAGTGATGATGAATACAAATAAATCATACTGCTCATTAGCAATGATTTTATTGATTTCATTTTCAACATCTTCTTTGATTTCTAATACTTCATTAACATCAACTGTGTTAACTTGAGCAACTCTAACAACTTTATCATCCATATTGAAAGATTTAGCATCCATATTTAATAGGAATTCTGGTGATTTACCTTTAACAGATGCACCAGCTTTAAGCATCTCTAGACCATATTCATTTAAATCAACATTGGCAATTTTCGCTAATGCTTCACTTGCTTTAATATCTTCTTCAGTACATGTAGGAGATTTAAATAATAAAGTGTCTGAAATAATTGCTGAAATCATTAAACCAGCAATTTCTGGTTTGATTTCGATGTTATGTTCTTCATACATTTTTTTAAGGATTGTCGTTGTACACCCAACAGGCTCTGCTCTGTAGTATAAAGGTGCAGCTGTTTCAAAATTGCTAATTCTGTGATGATCAACCACCATAGTAACTGTAGCGTCTGCAATATCATCAGCACTTTGTTGGAATTCATTGTGATCAACTAGGATAACTTCTCTATCTTTTACAGAAGTTTCTAATAGTGATGGTGCTTCTACTTTGAAGTAATCTAAAGCGAATTGTGTTTCGTCAGATACTTCTCCTAATCTTACTGCTTCTACATCATTACCTAATTCTTTTTGTAAGTCTTGCATTACTAAAGCTGAAGCAATAGTATCTGTGTCAGGATTTTTATGTCCAAAAATTAATGTATTTACCAATGTGAATTCTCCTTTTACTATCATTATTCTAATATTTATTTTAACACGAACGAAACGTCTATTCTACAACAGCGCCTAGACTATTTTCAAAATGTGTAAGCGCCCAATCATGCCCAGCTTGATTGAAAGATGCCACGCAATTTTTTGGAATATAAATTTGATAATTAAGGTTGTAAGCATCGACAGCAGTATGTAAAACACAAATATCAGTACATACGCCAACAATTTCTATTGTATCAATATTGCGCTCTCTTAAAAGGCTATCTAAATTAGTTCCATAAAATGCGCTATATCTAGTTTTATCAATCCAAAATACATTTTTTTGATTTTTAATTTGTTCATATTGAGGTTTTAATGATTGATATAAATCGCGACCTTCAGTACCTACGATATTGTGTGGCGGAAATAATTTAGTTTCAGGATGATAAGGGTCGTCTTTATGATGATAATCCATTAAATAGAAAATATTTTCGTCATTTTTATTATATGAGTCAATTTTACTAAATATATTGTTTTCGATTACTTGTCCCGGCTCACCACAAGTTAAGTTACCATTTTCTGCTACGAAATCATTTGAATAATCCACTACTATTAATGCTTTCTTCAAAATAATATCCCCCTAATTGTTTATATTTAATAATCGGTGTAATATGTTTATAAGAAAAGTATACGCTAAATCAAGGTGGTTTTGAAGTTATGACTAGAATAATTAATGTTGCAAATTATGGTGCCAAAGGTAAATGTGGCGTTCTAGATACTTTAGGGATTCAACTCGCTTTATTTGAAGCGAGAAAAGGGCCAGTAACTGTTTATATACCTAAAGGTGAGTACCACATTTTATATGAACTTGTGATTTATCGTAATACAAATCTTATATTACACGATGATGCTACACTAATAAAAAAATCTCCTAGCGCTATGTTGAAAAATGGACACAGTTTTAAGAAATATTATGGTTATGAAGGACATGGCAATATTAATATAATTGGTGGCACTTTTGATGCATATGGTCATACTAATAATACAAATAACACGATTATGTCGATAGGTCATGCTAATAATATTCAGATTCATGATGTCACGTTTAAAAATGTAGTAGGGGGACACGCTATTGATGCCTGTGGTTTGGATGGATTTTATGTGACGAATAGTCATTTTCTAGGTTTTAGAGATGATAGTGGCACAAGATCTTTCAGTGAAGCTATCCAAATTGATATACAAACAGAAGGAGCATTCCCTAAATTTGGTGCAACAGATGGTACGGTTACAAAGAATGTAATAATAGAAAATTGTTATTTTGGAAATTCCGGAGATATGAATATGTCTGCATGGAATAGAGCTATTGGGTCACATGCAAGTATGTATGATTGCTTTTATGAAAACATACATATACAAAATAATAGATTTGATGGGTTGGGAGATTATGCAGTAACAATGCTTAAATCAAAAGAAACTACGATTACAAATAACTACTTTGTTAATTGTGAGGGTGGCATTCGTTATTTAGCAGTGCCAACAGGTAAGTATTCTATGGATATCAATAAAGTAGATAAAGGTGCACAGTCTGGTTCCACATTGTTAATAGGTAACAATAAGTTTGAAAATATTAAATCAAAACAAAGTATTCTTATAAAAAGTTATGAAAAATCAATCAATAAAGATATTTATATTTATGATAATAAATTCATTGATAAAATATCTGATAAAATTCAATTTATTAACGCCTCAGATATCTATTTGTATAATAATTTTAACTTATCGCAAATTAAACAAAAAAATGTAGAGCGACTTAATGAAATTATAAAAGGAACTGAAAATAAATAATATTAAGATATAAAAAAGTGCTCACAATCCCAAGGTTGTGAGCACTTTTTTATATCATTTAATTCTATATGTAAAATCTATATATCTTTATTAAAATTACCTAACACGTTAACTTTGAAATCTAATGTTTTTAATATTGTAATTACTTTCTTCATTTCTACGTCATCAGCGCTACAATCAGCTTGCACGAAGAAGTGATACATGCCTAATTTTGTTTTTAAAGGACGTGATTCAATCCATGATAAGTTAATGTTAAATAAAGCGAATGTATTTAAAATGCTTGCTAATAAGCCTGGTTTGTCTTCATCAGGTGTTATAAGTAAGATGCTATCTGTCGCTTTTTCAACTCGTTTTTGTTCAGAGGAAAGCACTAAAAATCTAGTTGTGTTATGTGGATAGTCTTCAATATGTGTTGCTAATGCGATAACATCATTGCGATCTTTTTCTAACCCCATTGGTGCAATTGCTCCAGTGTGTTCATCTATTTCATCTAAACTTTGCACAGTACTGTTTGAGTAACGATATTTAAATTGATGTTTTGTTATAAATTTTGACGTTTGATTAATAGCAGGGGCAATTGATACAACTTCTTTAATATCTTCTAAATTTGTACCTTCTTTAACGTATAGTGAAAAAGCTATGTCTAAATGTAGTTCATCGATAACATGAACTTTTTGTTCTGTTAGTGTATCAGCAATAATATTAATTGTACCTTCTATTGAATTTTCAATAGGGGCAATAGCTATACTATCTTTATCTGATTCAATTGCTTTTACAACTTCATATAAGTTAGATTGTGGTATGTAATCAGTAATATTTTCATTTTTATAATTTAATGCTGCCATATGTGAGAATGTCCCGGTAGGACCTAGATAGTATAATTTCATAAAATTCTTCCTTTCTAATGAAATGGACATTTATTGCCTTTCTTTTTATATAAAAAATTTGGACTTCTTGTTTCATTATCATATCCTTTATGATAATTATGTACAAGAGATGGTGACAATGGTGGGGCAAGCCAGCTCCATTTCCCAGTAACTTTACGATTTTTATTTTCTTCATTTTCTTCAAATTTCTTGAACTGTTTTGATGCTGTGTAATGGTCAACTATTGATACACCAGCTTCTTTAAATGAATGGTAAACAGCATAATTAAATTCAACTAATGCTCTATCTCTCCAATAACTTGTGGTCTTAGTAGTATCAAGGTTTAATGCATTAGCAATATCTTTTAGCTTGTCGTAACGATATTCATCAGTAAAATTACGTACGCCAATTTCCGTCTCCATATACCAACCGTTAAAAGGAGCGGTGTGATAATAAAGGCCACCGATTTCTAAATCCATATTTGAAATGATTGGAACAGCGTACCATTTTAAGCCGAGTTGCTCTAAAAGGGGATACTCATCATGTTTAATAAGTATTTCTTTTATGAGATTGTCTTTATAAATATGATAATTTAATGGTTGTTGTTTATAACGATATATTAAAGGTAATAAATCAAAATCAGTGTGATCACTTTTCCAATTTAAATGTTCAGCTAATTGAGTAATATTTTTTGATTTTGGATCACCCTTATTTTCGTAACCTGCATATCTAATGAGTTGTTCATTTTTAATTTCAAAGTCATTTGAATAAATACTAATTAATGGTCTGATTTTTCCGTTGTTGGTAGCTATTTCAATATGATTTTCTATAGAGTGGACAAAATCTATTTCATTATCAATAAAGCGCATGTCTCTAACATTTAATTTATCCCAAAACAGTCTTCCAATACATCTATTAGAGTTTCTCCACGCAACTTTAGCACCGTATATTAACTCATCTGTTGTATGTTTATAAGTGTTTGTTTTATTTATTTCATTGATTATTTGTTGGATTCTTTTCTTTGTTTCTTCGTTATCGATATTTAATTCTTGATGCATAGATTTAATAAAAGCAGTCGCTTTTTCCTGTAACATATTAACACCTCTATGTTCTAGTATAAGCGACTGCATATTTTTAACAATATTTGATTTATGACAATTTACCAATTTTTTATATCGTTTCGTTCACCTTTAAAATTTCCTGATTTTTTATGACGTTCAGATAGTACTTCTTTTACTTCTTCTATTGATACGCCTCTATCACGAAGTAAGACAAATAGGTGATACAATACATCGGCCACCTCATTTTTAAGTTCTTCATTATCTTGTTTCATTGAAGCAATGACAACTTCAAATGATTCTTCGCCAAACTTTTTAGTGATTTTTTCAATACCTTCATTTAATAAATATTGTGTATAAGATTGAGAACGGTTTGATTGAACACTTTCTTGAATAGTTTCTTCTAAAGATTCTATAGAAAAAGGCTCATCGGTATTAAAGCAACTTTGCGAACCTGTGTGGCACGTCGGACCATCTGGGTTAACTTGAATTAAAAGTGTATCATCATCACAGTCTAAATTTATGTCTATCACATGTTGAATATGATTTGATGATTCACCTTTTTTCCAAAGGCGTTCTTTACTTCTTGAATAAAACCAACAAACTTTATCTTGAACTGTTAAATTAAAAGCTTCCTCATTCATATAGCCAAGCATCAACACTTGTCCTGTTTTATAATGTTGCAATATAGCTGGTAGTAATCCTTTAGAAAAATCTGGGGAAAGGTTATTCATCTCACGTCAACTCCTTCTTTTGCTAAATGAGATTTAACAGCTTGAACTGTCGTTTCTTTATCATGAAAAATACTTGCTGCTAAACCAGCCGATACATCAGTTTGTTTGAATAAATCTACAAAGTGTTGACTGTTTCCGCCACCACCTGAAGCGATGATAGGTATAGAAACATGTTTCTTAATCTCGCTAAGCAAAGTATGGTCAAAACCTTGTTTAACACCATCATAATCCATACTTGTGACTAATAGTTCACCTGCACCTAAAGATTCAACTTCTTCAACCCAATCTAACACACGTTTATCAGTTCTTTTCTTTCCACCATGTGTATAACAATACCAATCTTGTTTATCATCTTCCCATTTAGCATCAATAGCTATACAAATGCATTGCTTTCCAAATTTTTCACTTGCTTCTTTAATAAAAGATGGATTGTTAAGAGCGCTAGAATTTAGTGAAATTTTATCAGCGCCATGGTTAAGTAGTGATGATATATCATCTATAGTACTTATACCGCCACCGATTGTTAAAGGAATGAATAACTTAGATGCAGTTTCAGAAATAATATCTAACATCATTTGATGTCCATTTTCAGTTTTAGAAATATCTAAAAAGACAAGTTCATCTGCAGCTTCGTTATTATAGTATTCAGCTAACTCAATAGGATTACCGATATCTCTTAAACCTTTAAATTGAACGCCTTTAACGACACGCCCATCTTTTACGTCTAAGCATGGGATTATTCTTTTCTTTATCATGAAATGCCCTCCCAAAATGAATCTGTATTTGCTGCTTTTCCGACAATCGCTGCGTGAACATTTAATCTTTCTAGTTGTTCAATGTCTTGTTTGCTACGAATACCACCAGAAGCAATAATTGGTATATTAGTCGAGGTTACGAGACGCCCAGTGAGTTCAAAGTTAGGGCCTGATAATTTACCGTCTTTAGAAATGTCTGTATAAATAATGCCACCTAGTGGTAAGCCATCAATTTGCGTAATAAATTCAAATAAATTGATACCGGCATCGTCAATCCATCCATTTAATTTAATTTCTTCAACATAAGCATCAACAGATAAGTAAATTTTGCCAGGATATCTATGCGCAATTTCAGATAGCCAATTTATATCGCTTATACCTTTAGTACCTACAATAATGTATTCAATCCCTTTATCGAAATAGGCGTCTATCGTTTCAAGTGTTCGAATGCCACCGCCAACTTCTATAGGTAAATCTGTTAAATGTACGAGTTGTTCTATGTAGTCTGATTCAGTAGGTTGTTGATTTTTTGCACCAATTAAATCTATTACGTGAATTCTAGACACGCTTTTGAATTGTGAGTAAAATTTAATTGCTTCTTCAGCTGTTCTATTCATAGATTCTTTAGAGTCATATTTTCCTTCTGTAAGTCTTACATTTGTTGAATCAATTAAGTCAATTGCTGGCCAAATTTCAATCATGTAAAAAACCTTCCTTCAAAGCTTTGTCTAGTATTTTTAGTCCAAAATCACCGCTTTTTTCTGGGTGAAATTGTATACCGATAATATTTTCTTTTTGAACAATCGCTGTTATAGATTGACCATAATCGGCTGTCGCTACAATAGGTAAATCAGTTGTTACATGGTAAGAATGAATAAAGTAAACATCTTTATTTAGTAATGGATGAGTACTCTGTAAAGTGTTCCAACCTAAATGTGGAACAGGGTAGGGACTGCTAATAGGAACAACTTTGCCTTCTAGTAATCCTAGTCCTTTAGTTGAACCTTCTTCACTAAATTCAAATAACACTTGCATACCTAAGCAAATACCTATAATACGATGACTATCTTTAATGTCGTGAATTACACGATCAAGTCCACTTTTTTGAAGTTGCAACATCGCGTCTTTAAAATGCCCGACGCCTGGTAATATAACGTGAGTACTTGATTTAATCATTTCTTCATCTGATGTTAGTACAGCATCGTAACCTAAATTTAGCAATGCGCGTTCTATATTTTTAATGTTACCTAAACCATAATCAATTATCGCAATCATTCGATCACACCTTTAGAAGAAGGGATACCTTCATAATCATTTGCACTTAAAGAAATCTTAAGACTTCTAGCAAATGCTTTAAAGATACCTTCTATTTCGTGGTGTGTATTTCCTCCTCTTAATAAATCAATGTGGGTCGTAAGACGAGCATTAATGACAAGCCCTCTAAAAAATTCTTCAACAAGTTCAGTATCAAATGTACCAACTTTTTCTCTTGAGAATTCAGCATTAAAAGATAAATAAGGACGACCACTAATATCAGTTACAGCACGCGCTAATGTTTCATCCATCGGGATATAGAATGAACCATATCTTGCAAATGACTGCTTATCTTTAATAGCTTCAAGTAATAATTGTCCGATAACTATACCGATGTCTTCAACAGTATGGTGGTCATCTACGTAAGTATCTCCATCTACTTCTATGTTTAATGAGATACCACTGTGGAAGCTAAACAAAGTTAACATATGGTCTAAAAAACCTACACCGGTATTAATATTTGTTTCGGTATTTTCAAAAGATAATTCGATATCAATATTAGTTTCTTTAGTTGTTCTTTTCTTGCGATAAGTCATATGATTTCCTCCAGTCAATTACAATTTGTTCTAATTCATTCAATTGGTGTTCAGTAGCGATAGAATAACGTACAGTATGCGACATTCTATTGTCATCATAAAATCTAGGGAAGAATCCGTTACTGTAAATGTATTCTCCTAAATCATTTGCTAAGTCACCATACGTTAATACAAAGTTTGTCTTAGAAGGTATAACATGGATGATATCACTCACATGTTCTTCAAATATATCGCGCAATTGTATGCTTAAATTTCTCTGTCTGTTTATTAACGATTGAACCCGATCTGTATCATCAAATAAAGACTTAGCGATTTGTAAAGTAAGTGTATTTAAAGGATATGGATGAGCAATACCATTTAATTTTTGGATGGTCTTTTCAGTAGAAATGACAATTCCTACTCTTAAGCCTGCTAATGCAAAAGCTTTACTCAAAGTTCTCATTTGAATGACATGGTCCTCTAAGTCAATTACATATGCATCACCAAAATCCAAATATGCTTCGTCAATTACAAAATATCCTCCGATTTCTTTCATAAGTTGAGAAATCTCGTTTAAAAATTGTTCAGGATACTGTATGCCTGAAGGATTGTGAGGGACACTCATTATGAAAAATGCTGGTTTAATGCGTCTAATTTCATTTAAGATTTTATATAAAGAAAACGTGAAATCAGGTTCTGCATCAACATAATAAATAGGTCGTTTAATTTGTTGAGCGTACGCAGTATACATAAAGAAATCTGGATTTAAAGTTAGAACAGGACCTTCAGGTAGAGCAATCATACATTTTTGAATCCACTCATCGGAACCATTAGCTGCAGAAATCTGATTAAGAGATAATCCATAAAAGTTAGCATAAGATTCAAGAAATGCATCATACTCTTCATCTGGATAGAAATTAAATTCTGATGAAGCAATAATTTCTTTTAATTTTTCTGACTCCATAGCAGGTATGGGGCTTTCATTTTTATTAATCCTTATCATATATCAGTACTCCTTGTTGTTATTTAATCTGATTTCTAGAGATTTTTTATGTTGATATAAGCCTTCCTCATCAGCAATTTTAATCGCACTAGGTGCAATTTTTTGAAAAGCATATTCATCTAAATGTATAACAGAATGGCTAGTTAAAAAGTCATTTACTGTTAAACCATTTGAGAATCTTGCTGTTTGGTCCGTAGGCAATACGTGACTTGGCCCAGCAGAATAATCTCCGATAGCTTCCGGTGAATATTGACCTAAGAACATCGCACCAACATATTTAACTTTGCCTATATATATACTAGGATCAGTTGTTTGAATGGATAAATGTTCTGGAGCTATATAGTTAACGATATCAATAGTTTCGTTTGTGTCAACTGTATGAATAGGGTAGTGATAGTCAGAAATACTTTTTTCTATAATCTCTTTTCTTGGAGAAGCATCAATCGCTTTTTGTAAATTTTGGCTTACTTTAGTTAAAAATGATTTGTCTGTTGATATAAGAAAAGTTCTTGCTTTCTCGTCATGTTCTGCTTGAGCTAAGATGTCTTGAATGATGTAATCTACATTAGAATAATCGTCCGCAATAATGGCTATTTCACTAGGACCTGCGATTTGATCAATACCAACGACGCCATATAATAATTGTTTACTTAAAGATACAAATTGATTACCAGGACCTACTATTTTGTCGACTTTTGGAATTGTTTCAGTTCCGTAAGCTAAAGCAGCTATACTTTGTGCACCACCAACTTGGAAGACGCGATTTACGCCAGCAATATAACATGCAGCAAGAATAGCTGGATTAATACCACCTTTTTGAGGTGGTGTTACGACTGTAATTTCTTTAACATCTGCAACTTTTGCTAATGTTGCAGTCATCAATACAGTAGAAGGGTAACTTGCTTTTCCACCGGGTACATAAATGCCGACTTTTTCAATAGGATGATAAAGTTGGTATGTTTGACCAGTTGTGACATTTTCATGTTTGATTTTCTGTTGAAATGTTTTAATGTTCTCGTGACTATTCATTAATGCCTGTTTTAATTCTTCAGAAATTAAATTAATGCTATTTTCTATTTCATGTTTAGAAACTTCTAAATTTTCTAGTTTAACATTGTCGAATTTCTCATTATATTTAAATAATGCATTATCTTTATTTTCTTTAACATCGTTAATTATATTTTTTACATTTTCAGTATGGCTAGCTTCAGTGATACAATCTTGTTCAAATTTTTGTTTGAATTCAGTTTTAGATAGCATTAATAGACACTCCAATCTCTTTAATAAAGGATTCTATGCTTTTGGACTTACTAAAGAACGCATGTTTATTGGTTATTAATTTTGCATTAATATCTCCTATAGATTCCTTTTCTTCTAATCCGTTAGATTTAAGGGTGGTACCTGTTTGGACTATATCTACTATAGCGTCTACCATATTAACGACTGCAGCTAATTCTACAGACCCGGACAATGGTATGATGGATACATCTTGTCCTTTTTCTTTAAAATATGCTTTTGTTGTTTTAACGTATGTTGTAGCAATTTTTTTATATTCCGTTACTTCTGGTTTGCTTGCAACAGCAAAATGACAATATCCAAACGGTAAATCGACCAAGTTATTTACATTTAAGTTCTCTTTTTCATCTAAAATATCACTACCTGTAATACCAATATCTGCAATACCTTGTTCTACGTACGTTGAAACATCTTGACCTTTTACTAAGATAAATCTAACGTCCTCACTTTGAATTTGTAATTTTCTCTCTCTATTATTTAATGCTTCTACCCATTTACTGTTTCCGTTTGAATCAATAAATTTTATGAAGTCTTTTAATAAACGACCTTTACTTAATGCAACTGTTAACATAAGAACCTCCTAATTTAATTGGATACCAAAGCCAAATCCTTCTAAAGTGCCATTATAATGACCGCCTGAAGCGATTGGATTTCCATTTTCGTTTTGATAAAGTTGAATAAAACTTCCCACGTAATAAGATTTTGGAGGCATTGTTGTAATATCTAAATGTACGTGTTGAACACCAGATTCTTTAAGTGCCTTTTTCCAAAATTGTAGAGACTGATAAGTAGGGTGATTAACATCAGCAAAAGTTGTTAGAAATTCTAATTGTTTATGTGTTGGTGTTTTTAAAAGTTTTACAACAGGATGTTCTTGTGTTAATAATTTTGATATTTTCGAAATGTTACGTTCGCTTATTGCCTGATACAATTCATCTGTATGTTCTTCTGAAGAAAGCAATAAATCGAATAATTGATAATGACCGATTACAGCAAAATCAATATTTAAATCTAGTTTAGTATGAATAAAATCGTAGATATATTGATAACATTGAAGCATGTCTTGTCTAGTCGGGTTAAAAATTTCGATACCTAGGTTTGTGTGAATATGTTCATTCACTGCGATAGGTCCTGCATAAGTAACACGGGATGCTTTCAGTTGATATTCACGGCTATAATGTTGTATTTGATCTGTCCAATCATTTCTTAAACTATAGAATGAATCACCATTTTTCCAAATACTGCGTGTATCTAAACTATCTAAATCATCTTGTGTTAGTTGTTTCCATTGGAGTTTTTCAATAAAACTCATATCGATTACTTCGAAATTTCTTTCATTAAAATAGTTTAAAAAAGCTAATTCTTTCTCTTTGTTTGAAATAACATCTTCTTTATAACGTACATAATCCATATTATTAACCTCGCTTTTACTCTCTACCAAACTAAAGTGTTTTTTAATTTATAGAGAATACTATAACACGGTTAATTTAACTTATCAATTGAAAGTTCTGAAAATTTGTATAGTTTAAACAATTAAAAAAATAGTCCGGGTCAATTTTTATGTCCCGGACTCTAATATAGAAATTTTATGATTGTGCTGTTTCAGTTGGTGTTTTATGAAATAGTAATAAAATGAACACGATAAATATAAATGAAGCAACCATTGTAAAGAAGACAGTACCATTTGATATTTCAATAATTGCGCCACCTAGCATCGGTCCGATAATACTACCAACACTAAACGACATAGCAATCATTAAATTCCCGGCAGGTAAGTTGTGTCGTGGTGTTAAGTCTGTCATAAAGCTGACACCTAAACCATAAAATGATCCAGTGAATAATCCGGCTGTAAGGAATAGAGCCATCATAATAAATGGTGTCGTTGGTAAGAAGTCGCCCAATAGGAATATAACACTGCCTATTAAGGTTAACCCTGTTAATACTTTTTTACGTCCATGCAAATCACTGAACATACCAATTGGTACTTGGAATAATATTGCTCCAAGGCTAAATGCAGGTAATATTAATGTGATACTTGTTACATCTAAACCATTTCTTAAACCGTATACTGGGAAGTTACTGTGTAAACCAGCTTCAAATAACCCGTATAATAATGGAAACATAAATGCAATCCAAGAAGTTTTGATTACATCACCGAAGTTTTTCAATGTATTAATCATGCTAATAGGACGAACATTAGATGACGGAAATTCATTGTGTATTAATAAGACTAAAGAAATTGTAATAATGGATAGAATTGCAGATAAGATAAATGGTAATGTTTCTGAAACATCTACGAGTTTAGCCAGTAGAGGTCCGAGCATAAACCCAGCAGAAAAACTAAAACCATATACAGAAATGGTTCTACCTAATTTTTCTTTAGGTGTGATATGAGTTAACCATGTTTGTGTACTGAAATGTAACATATTATCGCCAATACCTATTAAAAGTCTTAAAATAAACCAAATGGATAAGGTTTTTAAAACAGGGAATAAGAGTAAGGATAATGCGACTATAGCGCCACCTATTAAAATCATATATTTAAATCCACTGCGACGTACAAGACCTTCAATAAAGAATGAAGATAGAAATACACCAATATATAAAGATGTTGCATGTAATCCATTTAAAGAACTAGAGACACCGCTTCTTTCAAATATGACTGATATTAATGGTAAAAGCATCCCTTGTGAGAAACCAGAAACAGCAACAATGATTGAGAGTATAATAAATAATTTTTTAAATGATGAATTTTTCATTTCGTAGCCCCCCACGTATTTATTTGACATCTTTAGTATTTTATCACAGAGATAAATCACTTTATATGAAGAAATTAAAATAATTTCAAATTCTAAAATTAATTATCAAAAGTATGATAAAATAATATAAAATTACATAATCTGAGGAGTATCTAACAATGTATATATATGAAGACGATAGTTTAATGTTACACACGGATTTATATCAAATAAATATGGGAGAGACTTATTGGGGCGATGGCATTCACGAACGTACAGCAGTATTTGATTTATACTTTAGAAGTATGCCTTTTAATAGTGGTTATGCTATTTTTAGTGGTTTAGAAAGAATAGTTCAATTTATTGAGAATCTTAAATTTACAGAAACTGATATTGAATACTTAAGAGAAGTAGGCTATAAAGATGATTATTTAGCTTATTTAAAAGAATTACGTTTTACTGGTAACATTCGTGCAATGAGAGAAGGAGAGCTTTGTTTTAATAATGAACCATTAATTAGAGTGGAGGCACCTTTAATACAAGCGCAATTAATCGAAACAGCCTTATTAAATATAGTGAATTTCCAAACTTTAATTGCTACTAAAGCAAGTAGGATTAAGCAAGTAGTGCATGATGAAATCGTTATGGAGTTTGGCACAAGACGCGCACAAGAGATGGATGCTGCAATTTGGGGAGCTAGAGCTGCTGTTATTGGTGGTTTTGATTCAACTAGTAATGTGAGAGCTGGTAAATTATTTGGTATTCCTATTTCTGGAACACATGCCCACTCAATGGTACAAACATATGATGATGAATATGTAGCATTTAAGAAATACGCTCAAAGACATAAAAATTGCGTTTTCTTAGTAGATACATTCCATACACTAAAATCGGGTGTACCAAATGCTATTAAAGTGGCTAAAGAACTAGGCGATAAAATAAACTTTATTGGAATTCGTTTAGATTCTGGAGACATCGCTTATTTATCTAAAGAAGCAAGAAGAATGTTAGACGAAGCTGGTTTTGAAGATGCTAAAATATTTGCGTCTAACGATTTAGATGAAGAAACAATTACAAGCTTGAAAGCGCAAGGTGCAAAAGTAACTGCTTGGGGTGTTGGCACAAAATTAATCACAGCTTATGATCAACCAGCTCTTGGTGCTGTTTATAAATTAGTAGCTATTGAAGATGAGAATGGTGAATTATCAGACAGAATTAAAATTTCAAATAATGCTGAAAAAGTTACAACTCCTGGTAAGAAAAATGTTTATAGAATTATAAATACGAAAACAAATAAATCTGAAGGTGACTATATTACTTTAGAAGAAGAAGATCCAAATAAAGAAGAAAAATTAAAAATGTTCCATCCAGTTCATACTTATAAAATGAAATATATTAAAAACTTTAAAGCAATCGATTTACACCATGATATTTTTAAAGATGGAGAACTAGTCTATAAATTACCTGAAATTGAAGAAATTAAGGAATTTGCATTCAATAATCTAGAAATATTATGGGAAGAAAATAAGCGTTACTTGAACCCTGAAGAGTATCCAGTGGACTTAAGTAAAACTTGTTGGGATAATAAGAATAAGAAAATCTTTGAAGTTGCTGAAAGAGTAGCAGACGCTATAAAGGAAGTGGATGAATGATGAGAGATTTACAATCAATCATAATTAAAGAAATGAACGTAAAACCGACGATAGATCCAGAACAAGAATTTATAGAAATTAAAAACTTTTTAAAGTCATATATAAAAGCGCATAGCTTTATTAAATCACTTGTTTTAGGTATTTCTGGTGGACAAGATTCTACATTGCTTGGGAAAATTGCACAAATTACAGTAGATGAATTAAATGAAGAAGAAGGCGCTGAGTACGAATTTATAGCTGTAAGACTACCATACGGTGAACAATTTGATGAACAAGATACGCAAGATGCGTTAGATTTTATTAACCCGACGAAACGTGTAACAGTTAATATTAAACCTGCAGTGACAGCAAGCATTAAAAGCTTAAATGAAGCGGGCGTTGAATTGACGGATTTCCAAAAAGGAAATGAAAAAGCAAGAGAACGTATGAAAGTACAGTATTCAATTGCATCTGCAAACAGTGGTTTAGTATTAGGTACTGACCACGGGGCTGAAAACATTACAGGTTTCTTTACTAAATTTGGCGATGGTGCGTGTGATGTAGCTCCATTATTTGGTTTAAACAAAAGGCAAGGTAAAGCAATTTTAAAATATTTAGGTGGACCAGATCATCTTATTAATAAAATACCAACTGCTGATTTAGAAGAAGACAAACCAGCTTTACCAGACGAAGTAGCACTCGGTGTAACATACGATGCGATAGATGATTTCTTAGAAGGTAAGAAAATTGATGAAAAAGATCAAGAAATCATTCAAAATCATTATGTAAGAAACGCTCATAAAAGAGAAATGCCTTATACTAGATACACTTGGCCAAAATAAAGCGTGACTTTTGTTAATTACGTTGATAAAATGATTCCAGTATTTTGAAAAATGGAGGGTTTAAATGTCAGCTATATTAGATAATCCATGGTTGATGGTACTATCAATATTTATTATTAATATTATTTATGTATCATGCTTAACTATGAGAACCATTTTGACATTAAAGGGATATCGATATGTAGCTGCTGCAGTAAGTGTACTAGAGGTAGTTGTTTATGTTATTGGATTAGGTTTAGTAATTAATAGTTTAGATCAAATTCAAAACATTTTAGCTTATGCGTTAGGATTTGCAGCGGGTATTATTGTTGGTATGAAGATTGAAGAAAAAATAGCTTTAGGATATATTGTAGTTAACGTTACAACTGCAGAATATGAAACAGATTTACCGAGAAAGTTAAGAGATTTAGGATATGGTGTAACGCATTACGTTGCCAAAGGAAGAGACGGCGATCGATTAGTAATGCAAATATTAACACCAAGAAGATTTGAATTAAAACTGATGGACACAATTAAACAGTTAGATTCAAAGGCTTTCGTAATAGCATACGAACCTAAAAATATTCATGGTGGCTTCTGGGTTAAAGGTGTACGAAGTAAAAAATTAAAGGCGTATGATACAGATGAAGTTTAAAGTAGAAGACAATGAAACAATCGAAATGTGCCTTAAACGTATGAGAGAACAAGGATACACACCTGTAAAAAGATTCGAAAAACCTGTATTTATAGAAAATAAAGAGGGCGAATATGAAGTGCTAAAACAAGAAATCCAATTTGTCGGTAAAAAAATAAAAGATTAATTAAAACTTAGGTTTAAATTGAGCATTATACTCCTATCAAAGTAGATACTTAAAAAGTAAAACTTTGATAGGAGTTTTTTATGTTTTTATCGTATTTAGCTTTTAATTTTGATAAGCACTGTTACAATGTATAATGTATTTAAAAATATATTTCTTACACTAATTCACGAACTATATTTATATTTTTATAAATAATGTACGTATTGTGTGATGTTTGTTATACTGTAAGTGACTAATATATGATAGGAGAATTTATCAATGATTGAACGTTATTCTAGAGAAGAAATGACTAATATTTGGTCTGAACAAAATCGTTTTGAGGCTTGGTTAGAAGTAGAAATACTTGCTTGTGAAGCATGGAGCAAGCTCGGACATATTCCAGAAGAAGATGTAAAGTTAATTAGAGAAAATGCTAAAGTCGATGTAGACCGTGCAAAAGAGATCGAACAAGAAACAAGACATGATGTTGTAGCATTTACACGACAAGTTTCAGAAACATTAGGAGAAGAACGTAAGTGGGTACATTACGGTTTAACTTCAACTGACGTAGTAGATACGGCATTAAGTTATGTTGTTAAACAGGCAAATGAAATCATTGAAAAAGATTTAGAAAGATTTTTAGAAGTTTTAAAAAATAAAGCTATTGAACATAAAACAACTTTAATGATGGGTAGAACACATGGTGTACATGCAGAACCAACTACATTTGGTATCAAAATGGCATTATGGTATACGGAAATGAAACGTAACTTAGAAAGATTTAAACGTGTACGTGAAGAAATTGAAGTTGGTAAAATGAGTGGAGCTGTTGGTACATTCGCTAACATCCCGCCTGAAATCGAAGAACATGTATGTAAAGAACTTGGGTTAGATTGTGCACCGGTTTCAACTCAAACATTACAACGTGATCGACACGCTTACTACATTGCGACATTAGGCTTAATCGCAACTTCTATAGAAAAATTCGCTGTTGAAGTTCGTGGATTACAAAAAACTGAAACAAGAGAAGTTGAAGAAGCATTTGCAAAAGGACAAAAAGGATCATCAGCTATGCCTCATAAACGTAATCCAATTGGATCTGAAAACGTTACTGGTTTAGCACGAGTTATTCGTGGTTATATCACTACCGCTTATGAAAACGTTCCTTTATGGCATGAAAGAGATATTTCACATTCTTCAGCAGAGCGTATTATGTTACCAGATGTAACAATAGCTTTAGATTACGCTTTAAATAGATTTACAAATATTATAGATAGATTAACAGTATATCCTGAAAATATGAAAAAGAATATAGACAAAACATTTGGCCTTATATACTCTCAACGTGTTATGCTAACATTAATCAATAAAGGTATGGTTAGAGAAGAAGCTTATGATATCGTTCAACCAAAAGCGATGGAATCTTGGGAAACTCAAACACCATTTAGAACATTAGTTGAACAAGACAGTAGAATTACTGAATTATTGGACGCTAAAGAATTAGATGAATGCTTCGATGAAAATCATCATTTAAACCAAGTAGATACAATATTCAAGAGAGCTGGAATCGAATAAAATAGTTTATGCTGTACTTTAATAGAGTAATGCATTAAAATGCAATTAATGAACTTATTAAACAGGGGTTGATTTTTTGCAAATTGAAAAATTACGAGGTCAAGCACTAAACGAACTATTTGATGCTATTTTAACGCTCGAAACTAGAGAAGAATGTTATCAATTTTTTGATGACTTATGTACAGTTAATGAAATACAATCATTATCTCAACGACTTCAAGTTGCTAAGATGATTAAACAAGGCAACACATATGCACATATTGAAAAAGAATCAGGTGCATCGACAGCTACTATTTCACGTGTTAAACGTTCTTTGCAATGGGGCAATGATGCTTACACGATGATTTTAGAAAGAATGAACATAGAATTCGAAAAATAGATAATAGAGTCTGAGATACATATCTCTCACTCAAAATACAGGCTGAGACATTTAATTATGTCTCAGCCTTATTCATTATATTTAATTTTGATAAATTATATGAAAAGCTATATAATTATTAAACTAGGTTAATTAGGGAGCGTTTATAATGAAGAAGTTATTTACAGCACTTGCTGTTGCTACACTTTTATTAAGTGCATGTGGTATACAGCAAAATACAGAAGATAATCAGTCAGAAGAGAATAAGTCTAACAATGAATCGAAACAAAATGAAAACAACAAGCAAAAAGAAAATGAAAAACAAGATGAAAAAGATAAACATAAAGTTACTAAGAAAAATGGTGTAACTTATGTTGACGGTCATGTTTTTGTAAATAAAAAAATTGATTTACCTAAAGATTATGCGCCTGGTGAAAATGCTACTGCAAGAAATCGATTGAACAAATTAATTCAAGATGCAAGAAATCAAGATTTAGATTTAGTGTTTAGAAGTGGTTATCGTTCTTATGAGAGCCAAGAACAGTTATATAAAGATTATGTAGCAAGAGATGGAGAAGAAGCTGCAAACCAGTATAGCGCAACACCTGGTAACTCAGAACATCAAACAGGTCTCGCTTTTGACGTAGGTTCTGATACAGCTACAGATGATTTTAGATCTTCTTTCGGTGATACTGATGAAGGTAAATGGATGGAAAAACATGCACATGAATATGGGTTTATTATTAGATATTTAGAAGGTAAAGAAGATATTACCGGATATCAATATGAACCATGGCACTTAAGATATGTTGGAAAAGATTTAGCACAGAAGATTCATCAAAAAAATGTAACATTAGAAGAGTATTTTGATTATGGATATTAATTTTATTAAATGCTAAAAACAATAAGCGAATTTTTACGATTATGAGGAGCGTATTATTCGCTTCTTTTTTGTTTGAAATCGTCTATTTCATTTCGGAATTCAATCACAAAAATGCTATAATTAATCTTATGATAATTAAAGGAGATTGAGTATGTACGATATTAAATTGTGGCGACATGTGTTTAAATTAGATCCTGCTAAATCCATAACAGACGATGATTTAATGAAAGTTTGTGAATCAGGAACAGATGCCATCATAATTGGTGGTACAGATAACGTGACAGAAGACAATATACTGAATTTGATGAGTCGTGTTAGACGTTATCCTTTACCTTGTGCATTAGAAATTTCGAATATTGAAAGTGTTGTACCAGGGTTCGATTTCTACTTTGTTCCAAGTGTCTTAAACAGTGATGAAGTTAAATATCATAACGGTATTTTACATGAAGCGGTGAAAGAATATGGATACATGATGGATTTCGATGAAATATTTTTAGAAGGTTACGTTGTTATGAATGAAGAAAGTAAGGTAGCAAAGTTAACTAAAGCTAATACTCAATTGGATGTTGAGGATTTAATAAGTTATGCACGTATGGTCGATAAATTATATCATTTACCAATTTTTTATTTAGAATATAGTGGTAAGTATGGCAACGTAGAAGAAGTAAAAGCTATTAAAGAACATTTAGAGCAAGCACAACTTTTCTACGGTGGCGGTATCAATGATTTGAATAGTGCTCAAGAAATGGCAGAGTACGCAGATACAATAGTAGTTGGTAACATCATATATGATAATTTAAAAAAAGCTTTACAAACTGTAAAAGTAAAACAATAAAGGAAGGTTTTTATGAACGCATTGTTAGATAGAATGAATGACGAACAAAAACAAGCAGTCAAAACGACTCAAGGCCCATTATTAATCATGGCAGGTGCTGGTAGTGGTAAGACTAGAGTGTTGACGCATAGAATAGCATATTTACTTGATGAAAAAGATGTATCGCCATATAACGTATTGGCTATAACGTTTACAAATAAAGCAGCTAAAGAAATGAAAGAAAGAATCAGTCATCTCGTTGGTCCTGAGGCTGAAAGTATTTGGATATCAACATTCCATTCAATGTGTGTAAGAATCTTAAGACGTGACATTGATCGAATTGGAATCGAAAGAAATTTCACAATTATTGATCCAACTGACCAAAAGTCAGTTATAAAAGAAGTATTAAAAAAAGAAAATATAGATAGTAAAAAATATGAACCAAGAATGTTTATTGGTGCTATTTCTAATTTAAAAAACGAATTAAAGACAGCTGAAGATGCAGAAAAAGAAGCGAATGATTTTTATGCTTCAATGGTCGCACGAGTATATAAAGGCTATCAAGAAAAATTATTAAGAAATCATGCTTTAGATTTTGATGATTTAATTATGTATACGATTCAGTTATTTAATCGCGTACCAGAAGTATTGGAATATTACCAAAATAAATTCCAATATATTCATGTAGACGAATATCAAGATACAAACAAAGCGCAATATACACTTGTACAATTATTAGCAAATAAGTTTCAAAATATATGTGTGGTAGGTGACTCTGACCAATCTATATATGGTTGGCGTGGTGCTGATATTAAAAATATTTTATCTTTTGAAGAGGATTATCCAAACGCACAAACTATTTATTTAGAACGAAATTACCGTTCAACTAAAACTATTTTAACTGCAGCCAACGAAGTCATCAGAAACAACTCAGAGAGAAAACCGAAAGCTTTATGGACTGACAATACTTCAGGTGGAAAAATTCAGTATTATGAAGCGACAACTGAACGTGACGAAGCAGAATATGTTATTCGTCAAATATTAAAGAAAAAGCAAGAAGGGTATAATAATCAAGATATCGCGATTTTATATCGAACAAACGCACAATCCCGTGTGCTTGAAGAAACATTTTTAAAATCCAACATTCCTTATACTATGGTAGGCGGCACAAAGTTCTATGACCGTAAAGAAATTAAAGATATTTTAAGTTATTTACGTTTAGTTTCAAATAGTAATGATGATATTAGTTTTGAGCGTATTATAAACATACCAAAACGAGGCATTGGTCCTTCTTCTGTTCAAAAAATTGCACAATATGCTTCTATAAATAATTTAAGTTATTTTGATGCATTAGGAGAAGTAGACTTTATTGGTTTATCTAAAAAAGTCACTCAAGAAGGTGCAGATTTTTATGAGATGATGAATAACTTTATGCAGCAGCAAGAATTTTTATCTATAACAGAATTAGTTGAACAAATTTTAGATAAATCTGGTTATAGAAAAATGCTTGAAAATGAACAAACTTTAGAATCTCAAAGTAGACTAGAGAACATCGATGAATTCTTATCAGTACCTAGAGACTATGAAAAGAACACACCAGTTGAAGAACAATCTTTAATGAATTTCTTAACAGACTTATCATTAGTTGCAGACGTAGATGACGCTGATTTAGAAGCGGGTGTTACTTTAATGACAATGCACTCAGCCAAAGGTTTAGAGTTTAAAATAGTGTTTATAGTGGGTATGGAAGAAAGTATTTTCCCTCACTTCAGAAGTTTACAATCTGGAGAAGAACATGAAATGGAGGAAGAACGACGCATAGCATATGTAGCTATTACACGTGCTGAAGAACAATTACATGTGTCTCATGCAACGACTAGAAGTTTATTTGGTAGATCTCAAGCTAATATGAAATCTAGATTCTTAAAAGAAATCCCAGAAGATTTATTAGACGGCGTTAAACCAAAAACTTCATTTAAATCTAAACAAACAGCAGCGCCTAAACGTGGTTTTGCGAGAAGAGTTAATAATAATCAAAATTCTAATACTACTTGGAATGTAGGAGATAAAGTAACGCACAAATCATGGGGCGAAGGAATGGTTAGTGCAGTAAATGATAAGAACGGTTCAGTTGAATTAGATATTATATTCCAAAAAGAAGGACCAAAGAGATTACTGGCACAGTTTGCACCAATTGAGAAAAAAGGAGAATAAATATGGAAGAATTAAAATCAAGAGTTGATGAACTTCACCACTTATTGCATAAATTTAATTATGAATACCATGTATTAGATAATCCATCTGTTCCTGATAGTGAATATGATAAATTACTACATGAATTGATCTCAATTGAGGAAGAACATCCAGAACTTAAAACAAGTGATTCGCCAACTGTAAGAGTTGGTGGACCACCTTTATCTCAATTCGAAAAAATTAATCACGATACACCGATGTTATCTTTAGGTAATGCTTTTAACGAAGAAGACCTTAGAAAATTTGACCAGCGTGTAAGAGATAAAGTAAGTAATATAAAATATACTTGTGAGCTTAAAATTGATGGACTAGCAGTATCTCTAAAATATGATAATGGGCGTTTTGTGCAAGGTTTAACAAGAGGTGATGGTACTACTGGTGAGAACATTACTGAAAACTTAAAAACAATTCACGCAATACCTTTAAAAATTAAAGAACCTCTTTCTATTGAAGTGCGTGGAGAAGCATATATGCCTAGAAGTTCTTTCCTTTCTTTAAATGAGCAAAAAGAAAAGAATGGAGAACAACTATTTGCAAACCCTCGTAATGCGGCTGCAGGATCATTGCGACAATTAGACTCTAAGCTAACTGCTAAGAGAAAGTTAGATATTTTCTTATATAGTGTGAATGATTTAACAGAAATTGAAGCGAGCAGTCAATCAGAAGCGTTAAACAACTTAGATGAACTCGGTTTTAAAACGAATAAAGAAAGAGAAACATTTGATGATATTGAAGGTGTATTATCATTTATTGAAAAATGGACAGAAAAAAGAAACCAATTGCCTTATGATATAGATGGCATTGTTATAAAAGTAGATGACTTAAGTCAGCAAGAAGAGCTAGGATTTACTCAAAAATCACCAAGATGGGCAATCGCTTATAAATTCCCGGCAGAAGAAGTTTTAACAACATTGTTAGATATTGAATTAAGTATAGGTAGAACAGGTGTAGTAACACCAACTGCTATATTAGAACCAGTTAGAGTAGCTGGAACGACTGTCTCTAGAGCATCATTACATAATGAAGATTTAATCCATGAAAAAGATATTAGAATAGGCGACAAAGTCGTTATTAAAAAAGCAGGAGACATCATACCTGAGGTTATACGTAGTAAAGTAGAAAGTAGAGCAGAAGATAGCGAAGTTTATCACATGCCAACACATTGTCCTAGTTGTGATCATGAGCTTGTCAGAATCGAAGGAGAAGTTGCTCTACGTTGTATTAATCCTAAATGTCCAGCTCAACTTGTCGAAGGGATCATTCACTTTGTATCAAGACAAGCTATGAATATAGATGGTTTAGGCGAAAAAATTATCGAACAATTATACACGCACGATAAGATTAAAGATGTAGGCGATTTATACTATTTAACAAAAGAAGATTTATTACCGTTAGAAAGAATGGGCGAGAAAAAAGTTCAAAATTTATTAACGGCAATCGAAGCATCTAAAGAAAAATCATTAGAACATCTATTATTCGGATTAGGTGTAAGACATCTTGGTATTAAAGCAAGTGGAGTGATTGCTGAAAAGTTTGAGACGATTGATCGATTATTCGAAGCACAAATTGATGACTTAACTGAAATTCCTGATGTTGGTCATAAAATGGCTCAATCTTTAGTAACATATATGGAAAATGAAGACATACAAGTTTTAATTGAAAAATTAAAAAAGAAAAATGTTAATATGACATATACAGGTGTTAAACAATCCGAAATAGAAGGTCATCCAGATTTTAGTGGAAAAACATTTGTCTTAACTGGTAAAATGACAGAGATGACACGACCAGAAGCTACTAATATATTACAATCATATGGAGCTAAAGTAACAAATAGTGTTACTAAAAACACAGATGTTGTAATAGCTGGTGAAGAAGCAGGTTCTAAACTCGAAAAAGCAGAAAAATTAAATATCGAAGTATGGTCAGAACAAGACTGGTTGGATAAATATCGTAATATCAATGAATAGAGGTTAATGATATGAAAAAAGGGTTACTAATATTAGCATCTGTTATGTTACTTACAGCATGCTCATCTGATACAACTCAAAAAGATAACCAAAACAAATCTGAAAAAGATAAAGAACAAACAAAACAGATTTCTACTGGTATGCAAATCTCAAATGATTATTATCGTACTTTATTACCATTTAAAATAAGTGCTGCTAGAGGATTAACACAAGATAATATGGTATCTAGTTATAATAGCGAAGCATTTGAAAGTGGCTTGTTAGACATTAGTAAACAAACATTTTCACCTGATGAATATTTGTACCGTGATGGTCAATATCTTGAAAAAGATACAGTTAGAGCTTATTTAGCACCTAAATATACTAAAGATGAAATAAAGAATATGAGTGCTGAAGAAAAGGAAGAAAAACAAGCTGGTGAAAATTTAGGTCTGAACCCAAGTCATAAAGGCGAAACAGACCCTGAAAAAATAGCTGAGAATTCTCCTACATACTTATCTCATATTATTGAGCAAGATTACTTTACCGAAAGTGATGCTAAGAAACAAAAGATCTCAGGTATGACGATCGGTTTAGCAATGAACAGTGAGCATATATATCAAAAAGAAGAATATGGTGAAACATATACTAAAAAGTTAGATGAAAAAGAAGCAGAGAAACAAGGTAAAGAAATGGCGGAAGAAATCTTATCTCGATTACGTGTAAGAGATGATATAAAAAATATCCCGATTAATTTTGCTATATTCATTCAATCAGGTGAAGGTGATATTAAACCTGGTAAGTTTGTAACATATGGAACAAGTGAAGGCGGTAAAAGGTCAGTTAAAAGCTGGGAAAATATGAATGAAAAACATGTCACGATTCCATCATCAGAAGCAGCTGATTTAGACAAAAATTTAAATTCTAATTTCGAACAATTTAACCAGGACTTACAAAAATATTTCCCTAATTTTACACAATCAGTAGGTACAGGTAAGTTTGAAGATGATAAACTAACAGAGCTTGAAATTAAAATTCCACTAGATTATTATGGCAAAGCCGAAGTTATAGGTGTGACGCAATATGTCGCAGATTTATCTGAGAAGTACTTTAAAGGTATAGATGATATTGAAATTTCAATAATTGATGGGGAAGAACCACAGTCTTTAATTACTAAAACAAAAGATGATAAAGAACCAGAAATTCATATTTACAAATAAATAAGAGCTTAAAATAATTCTCCTAATCCGTTAATTTTTAAATAGCAGATTAGGAGAATTTTTAATATAGGAGTGGGGTAGAAATCTCGTTATTGCCAAGATTATGGAGAAAAGACAACAAGGCTATCGTTATTGACACGTTTGATGAGAAAAGACAATAAGGCTACCGTTATTGACACGTTTGGTGAGAAGTGGCAACAAGGCTACCGTTATTGACACGTTTGGTGAGAAGTGGCAACAAGGCTACCGTTATTGACATGTTTGATGAGAAGTGGCAATAAGGATTCCAAAAGTTGCAAGACGCGACCCACGTGCAACATAGCGTCTTCAGTTTACCACTATCAATACATAATAAAGCTCCCAATCCATCGGATCGGGAGCTTTACTCTGACTACAAATATTATAATCTATAATCATTTATTTTATTTTTCATCTAAAATACGATTCATTTTATCTAGATTATCAATAACGTGTTTTTCTGGTTTTTTCGTAAATGAACTTACAACTGTTGTTACAACAACGTTAGTTAAGAAACCAGGGATAATTTCATAAAGTTCGAAAATACCTCCGTGTCCTTTCATCATAATCCAGAATAATACTACGATAGATGATGTTACCATACCTGCGATAGCACCACTTTTACTTAAGCCTTTCCAGTATAATGACATTAATACTAGAGGTCCGAATGCTGCACCGAAACCAGCCCAAGCATTACCTACTAAGTTTAAAATAGTGTCGTTTGGCGTCCATGCTAACATGATAGCAACGATTGCTACAAGTAATACTGCAAAACGTCCTATTAATACAAATTCTTTATCTCTATCTGCTTCTTTACCTCTTTTTCTAGTTATAATCTTATAGAAGTCTTGAGTTAAAGCACTTGATGTAACAAGTAATTGAGATGAAATTGTACTCATGATAGCAGCTAATATAGCAGCTAAGAAGAACCCACCAACTAATGGATGGAACAATACTTGACTCATTAAAATAAAGATTGTTTCTGGGTTATCAATTGTTTGAGTTGTATCATGAATGTACGCAATACCAGTTAAACCTACTAAACAAGCACCAATTAATGAAATAGCCATCCAGCCAATGCCGAAACGTCTAGCTTTTGGTAAAAGTTTATGAGATTTAATTGACATGAAACGAACGATTATGTGAGGTTGACCAAAGTAACCTAAGCCCCATGCTATTAAACCAATGATACTAATTGCTGAAGTACCTTTAAACAAATCAAGGTTTGTAGGTTTTACTTCTGCAACTGTG
Organism: Mammaliicoccus sp. C-M13; assembly: GCF_022386845.1. Classification (NCBI taxonomy): domain Bacteria; kingdom Bacillati; phylum Bacillota; class Bacilli; order Caryophanales; family Staphylococcaceae; genus Mammaliicoccus; species Mammaliicoccus sp. C-M13. The sequence continues at coordinate 89,811 of NZ_JAJNHQ010000010.1, forward strand.
TTAAATGTATCAAAACCATTTAGCGTTATTAGTGCTGCAATAGGGACCATAACCATCGCTATTAACATAATGACACCTTGGAAGAAGTCTGTTAAAGAAACAGCTAAGTATCCTCCAAAGAAAGTATATATAACAACGATACCCATTGTTAAAATAGCACCAAGTCTATAATCTAAACCGAATGCACTTTCAAATAGTGTACCACCAGAAACCATACCTACTGATGTATACAATGTAAAGAATACTACTATAATAATACCTGAAATAATTTTTAATACATGTGAATTGTCTGCTACGCGTTTTTCAAAGAAATCTGGAATTGTAATCGCGTTTCCTGTGTGTTCTGTATAAACACGTAATTTTGGTGCGACTAATATGTAATTTAACCAAGCACCTACTGTTAAACCGATAGCTAACCATGTTGCTGATAGACCAATGCTATAAACTTCTCCCGGAAGCCCCATGATCATCCAACCACTCATATCGGATGCACCAGCGGATAAAGCTGTTACGTAAGGACCTATACTACGGCCACCTAACATGTACTCATCTAAATTGCTTGTAGATTGTTTATATGCATAATAACCAATCGCTAATAGTACAACAAAATAGACTATAATCATGAAGTAAGTCTGCCAGCCTGAAACAACTCCAGCACTAGCGTCAATTTGTCCTAAAATAAACATTTTCCCGCTCCTTTATATTTTTTATATATTTTAAAGTTGCACGTTGCCCATTATACACAATTGAAATAATATTCAAAGGGTAAAAAGTAACCAAAGTGTATATTTAGCTTACCATGTTTTGATTTTCATGTCACAAATTGTACACAATTCGAATAAAAGTAAAATATGCTGACGCCTGTGTTTATATAGGGTATAGCGAATTTTTAAAATTCAGCCAAAACTTAAAAGTTTGACTAATTAAAATATTAAAAATTTCTTATTAATTTTTTAGAATTTTAACCATTTCATCAAAATTATTTACTGTTTTTTCCTCTGGAGGATTTGTGAATAGGCTTACAATGATTGTTAAAATCATACTCGTTATAAAACCAGGAATAATTTCATAAAATTCAAAAATACCGCCGTGTTCTTTCATTAATATCCAAAATATTACAATTAGTGAACCGCTTACTATCCCAGCTATAGCTCCGTATTTAGTAAGGCGTTTCCAATATAACGATAATAGTACAAGGGGACCAAACGCCGCTCCAAAGCCAGCCCAAGCATTTCCCACTAAATTGAGTATTGTATCGTTTGGATGCCAAGCAATATACATTGCGATTAAGGATACGATTAATACTGAAATACGTCCGACGAGAACGAACTCTTTTTCGTGTTCTTTATCTTGTAATGTCTTACCTCTTAAAAGCATATAAAAATCTTGAGTTAATGCACTAGAAGTTACTAGTAATTGTGAAGATATCGTGCTCATAATAGCTGCTAAAATAGCTGCTAAGAAAAATCCGCCGATTAATGGATGGAATAAAAATTGACTCATCACAATAAAAATAGTTTCAGGATTATCGACTTTTACATTGTTTTCTTCCACAAAAACGATACCGATAAGACCTGTAATACATGCTCCGATTAAAGAAATTGCCATCCATGAAATGCCGATTCTTCTAGCTCTCGGCATTAATTTGTGAGTTTTAATAGACATAAAACGTACTATAATATGTGGTTGACCAAAGTAACCTAAACCCCAAGCGAGTAAACTGATTATGCCAACTGTTGTTGTTCCTTTAAACCAATCTAGACTAGTGGGGTTTAATCGGCCGACTTCTGAAAATGTATCTAGACCATTTAATTTGAGTATAGCTACTATTGGAACGAGCACTAAAGCTAATATCATAATGACACCTTGAAAGAAGTCAGTTAATGATACAGCTAAATAACCTCCAAATAATGTATAGAGAATAACGATGCTAGCAGCTAGTATTAAACCGACATGATAGTTTAATCCAAATGCACTATTAAATAAAACACCGCCTGCTACCATTCCTGAATGTGTGTATAAAGTAAAGAATATGACGATTACTAAACCAGAAATTATTTTTACAATTCTAGTATTGTCCGATAATCGCTTTTCAAAGAAATCAGGTAATGTTATCGCATTGTCGGAAAGCTCTGTGTAAATTCTTAAACGTGATGCAACTAATATGTAATTAAGCCATGCACCAATCGTTAACCCGATAGCTATCCAAGTAGCTGATAATCCAATACTATAAACAGACCCAGGTAGCCCCATAATCATCCAACCACTCATATCAGAAGCCCCAGCTGATAATGCTGTTACTAATGCACCTAAATCTCTTCCGCCTAACATATATTCATCAAGCGTGCTTGTCGATCTTTTGTATGCATAAAATCCGATTGCTAACAAAATCGTAAAATATACAGCAATCATGACATATGTTTCCCAAGAAGTTTCGACTTTTACATTTTTAAACGTATTTCCAAGTATTAACATGAAAAACCACCTCTCACTCATTGACTTAAGTTCAGAAATTATTCTGATAATTTATTATACATCAATGTATACGCTTTCATGTAGTTATTTTCTATTAACTTTAGATTTTTATATGAAAATTTGTTAAAATTATATGATGTTAGATTAACTAAGGAGGCGTCGCACATGACGAAAGTAACATCTGAGCAAGTTGAACATGTTGCTAATTTAGCTAGACTTGAAGTTTCACAAGACGAAGTCAATGAATTCACACAATCGTTAGAGGATATCTTAAACTTTGCAGGACAATTAGATGAAGCTAATACAGAAAATGTTGAGCCAACATTCCACGTATTAGATTTACAAAATGTTCTAAGAGAAGATAAGAGTGAATCAGGGATTCCTCAAGAAGAAGCATTAAAAAATGCTAAAGAAACTGAAGCTGGCCAATTTAAAGTACCAGCTATTATGAACGAGGAGGACTAAAGCATGACAATTCGTTATGAAACGGTAGAACGTTTATCAGAAATGATTAAAAACAAAGAAATCAAACCATCTGATATCGTAAGAGACATTTTTGATGCAATTGAATCAGATGATAAAAACATAAAAGCTTTCTTAGCTCTTAACAAAGAAGAAGCTTTAAAACAGGCAGAAGAACAAGATAAATTACAAGCAGAAGATAAAATGGAAGGTAAACTATTTGGTATTCCAATGGGTATCAAAGATAACATTATTACTGAAGGCGTAGAAACGACTTGTGCAAGTAAAATGTTAGAAGGTTTCATTCCTATTTATGAATCTACTGTAATGAATCAATTAAAAGCTGAAAATGGAATTTTAATTGGTAAATTAAACATGGATGAATTCGCAATGGGTGGTTCAAACGAAAATTCTTATTTTAAGAAAACCGTAAACCCATTTGATCATAAAGCTGTTCCTGGTGGTTCTTCTGGTGGTTCAGCAGCTGCAGTTGCGGCTAGTTTAGTACCATTCTCATTAGGTTCAGATACAGGTGGTTCAATACGCCAACCTGCATCATATTGTGGTGTAGTAGGTATGAAACCTACATATGGACGTGTATCACGTTTTGGTTTAGTTGCATTTGCATCTTCATTAGACCAAATTGGACCGATTACACGAAACGTAAAAGATAATGCTTTAATTTTAGAAACAATCGCAGGTCATGATGAAAAAGATTCAACAAGTGCACCTGTTGAAGATGTAGATTTCACTTCAGAAATAGGTAAAGACATCACAGGATTAAAAATAGCAGTTCCAGAAGAATTTCTTGGTGAAGGTGTATCTGAAGATGTAAAAAATTCAGTTACTGAAGCTGTTAAAACTTTAGAATCTTTAGGTGCTACTGTTGACCGCGTTTCATTACCGAATACTAAATATGGTGTAGCAAGTTATTACATCATTGCATCTTCAGAAGCGTCTGCAAACCTTGCTAGATTCGATGGTATCCGTTATGGTTTCCACTCTAAATCTGCAAATACATTAGAAGAGTTATATAAAAAATCTCGTGGCGAAGGTTTCGGAGATGAAGTTAAACGTCGTATTATGTTAGGAACATTTGCATTAAGTTCTGGTTATTATGATGCTTATTACAAAAAAGCTCAAAAAGTAAGAACATTAATTAAACAAGACTTTGAAAAAATATTTAAAGACTATGATGTTATCGTTGGACCAACTGCTCCAACAACAGCATTTAATATTGGTGAACAAGTTGATGACCCATTAACAATGTACGCGAATGATATTTTAACAATTCCTGTTAACTTAGCTGGCGTACCATCAATATCAATTCCTTGTGGTAAATCAAATGGTCGTCCAATTGGTTTACAAATTGTTGGTAAACCATTCGATGAAAAAACATTATACAAAGTTGCTTATCAATATGAAACACAATTTAACTTACATGATGACTATAAAACATTACAAGGAGAGTGAATCTGAATGCATTTTGAAACAATAATCGGCTTAGAAGTACACGTCGAATTAAAAACAGAATCAAAAATGTTTTCACCATCACCAGCTCATTTTGGTGCTGAACCGAATACAAACACAAATGTAATAGATTTATCATATCCAGGTGTTCTACCAGTAGTAAACAAAACTGCTGTAGATTGGGCTATGCGCGCAGCAATGGCATTAAACATGGATATTGCTACAGAATCAAAATTTGATAGAAAGAACTATTTCTATCCAGATAATCCGAAAGCGTACCAAATTTCACAATTTGATCAACCAATTGGTGAAAATGGTTGGATTGATATAGAAGTTGACGGCGAAACAAAACGTATTGGTATAACACGTTTACACATGGAAGAAGATGCGGGTAAACTTACTCATAAAGATGGTTATTCTTTAGTCGACTTAAACAGACAAGGAACGCCATTAATTGAAATCGTATCTGAACCAGATATTCGCTCACCTAAAGAAGCGTATGCTTACTTAGAAAAATTACGTGCTATTATCCAATACACTGGCGTATCAGACTGTAAAATGGAAGAAGGGTCACTTCGTTGTGATGCTAACATTTCATTACGTCCATACGGCCAAGAAGAGTTTGGTACTAAAGCAGAATTGAAAAACTTAAACTCTTTCAACTATGTTCGTAAAGGTTTAGAACATGAAGAAAAACGTCAAGCTGAAGTTTTATTAGCAGGTGGAGAAATTCTACAAGAAACTCGTCGCTTTAACGAAGCTACTGGCGAAACAATCTTAATGCGTATTAAAGAAGGTTCAGACGACTATCGTTACTTCCCAGAACCAGATTTAGTGCCACTTTATGTTGATGATGAATGGAAAGAGCGTGTAAGAAAAACAATTCCTGACTTACCAGACGTTCGTAAAGAGCGTTATGTAAATGACTTAGGTTTACCAGCATACGATGCTCACGTATTAACATTAACTAAAGAAATGTCTGATTTCTTCGAAGAAGCGATTGAGCATGGAGCAGACGTTAAATTGACTTCAAACTGGTTAATGGGTGGAGTTAATGAATATTTAAATAAAAATCAAATCGATTTACAAGATACTGCATTAACACCAGAAAACTTAGCTGGAATGATTAAGTTAATTGAAGATGGAACAATGAGTAGTAAAATTGCGAAAAAAGTGTTCCCTGAATTAGCTAAAAATGGCGGCGACGCTCAACAAATTATGAAAGATAAAGGTCTTGTTCAAATTTCTGATGAAGAAACATTATTAGGATTTGTTACTGAAGCATTAGACAATAATCCACAATCAGTAGAAGACTTTAAAAATGGTAAAGGCAAAGCAATGGGCTTCTTAGTTGGTCAAATTATGAAAATTTCAAAAGGACAAGCGAACCCTCAAGTTGTTAACCAATTACTAAAATCAGAATTAGAAAAAAGATAAAAGATAAATATATGGGTCTGAGACATACTTAATTGTCTCAGATCCATTTTTTCTTTGGTATAACCTTTGTTATTACTCAATACTTTGTGGAATCAATTAAAATGATATATAAAAATATTTATAGTACACAAAACGTTAATATATTTTACTTTCTAATATGTATCATTTGCTATAATATAAAGATATAAGAATATACAAGAGGGATCACAATGAAAAAAAGAGCTAGAATCATTTATAATCCAACATCAGGTAGAGAGTTATTTAAGAGAGCACTACCAGACGTGTTGATTAAATTAGAACAAGCTGGATACGAAACAAGCGCTCATGCTACAACGAGTGCTGGAGATGCTACATATGCTGCTAAAGAAGCTTTGAAACATGATTATGATGTTATTATAGCAGCTGGTGGAGATGGTACTCTTAATGAAGTTATCAATGGTATCGCTGAAGCAACTAATCGACCTAAATTAGGTTTAATTCCAATGGGGACGGTAAATGACTTTGGAAGAGCATTGCTTATACCTAATGATATTATGGAAGCTGTAGATACAATCATTAAAGGTGATCTCGTGCCAGTAGATGTTGGTAAAATGAACAATCGCTACTTTATAAATATTGCTGGTGGTGGTAAAATCACCGAAGTATCATATGAAGCACCAAGCAAATTAAAGACTATGGTAGGACCATTAGCTTATTACATCAAAGGTTTAGAAATGTTACCACAAATTAAATCAACAGATATTCGAATTGAATATGATGGTAATGTTTTTCAAGGTGAAGCCATGATGTTTTTAATAGGTTTAACAAATTCAATTGGTGGTTTTGAAAAATTAGTACCAGATGCTGAAATCAATGATGGTAATTTCACTTTATTAATATTAGAGAAAGTTAATTTTGCTGAACTTGGTCATATTATGACATTAGCTTCTAGAGGCGATCACATTAACCACCCTAAAGTACATTATACAAAAGCAAAAACGATTAACGTATCATCATTTGAACAAATACAGTTGAATGTAGATGGTGAATTTGGTGGCGTTCTACCAGCCAATTTTGTGAATTTAAAAAGACATATACAAGTATTTTCTAAATTAGAACGTGTGAAAGCAGAACATGGTATTGAAACTGTAGAACGAGAAAGAGAAAGACTTCACGAAGAGCAAACTGAAGAATAAATACATAGGGACATTTAACTGTCCCTTTTTTCTATGTTGTACGTGAAAGAAGGAGAAATTATGGCAAGTATAGTAAATAAAAACGAAGTGTATACGGGACAAGTTATAGATTTTACACATGAAGGTCATGGCGTTGTAAAATTTGATAGATACCCAATATTTGTACCAAATGCAATTAAAGATGAAGAAATAGAATTCCGAGTTATAAAAGTAAAAAAGCAATTTGCTATTGGTAAACTGTTAACTATAAAAGAAACATCAAATGAAAGAGTTGAACCACCTTGTGAATATTATAAAGTTTGTGGTGGGTGTCAATTACAACATTTAAGCTACGAAGCCCAATTACAAATGAAAAAAGAACAAGTCGTCAATTTATTCAAACGTAAATCGAATTTTGAAGATACCGTTATACATGACACAATAGGTATGGATAACCCTTGGCATTACCGTAATAAATCTCAAATACCAGTCGGGAAAAATAAACATGGTGAAATAGAATTTGGATTTTATAGACAAAGAAGCCATGATATTGTAAATATCGATCACTGCATGATACAAGATAAGAAGCATGACACAATTATGGTTAAAATAAAGCGATTAATAGAAGATTTGAATTTAAGTATTTATAACGAACATAAGCATAAAGGTGAATTAAGACATATCATCTTAAGAACAGGTTATTATACTGGGGAAACTATGGTTATTTTTGTAACAAACAGTAAACAATTAAGTCATAAAAATAAAATCATAGAATTTATTTCTTCAGAATTTGATAATGTAGTTAGTATTAAACACAATGTGAACCGAGAAAAATCAAACGTTATAATGGGAAGAACATCTTATACACTTTATGGACAAGATACAATTACAGATATACTAGCAGAATATCAATTTAAAATATCAGATACATCTTTCTATCAAATTAATCCAACTCAAACCGAAAAACTATACAGCAAAGCATTAGAATACGCACAATTAAACGGTGAAGAAACAGTAATTGATGCATATTGTGGAATTGGCACAATAGGGTCATATATGTCACAAAAAGCTAAACACGTATATGGCGTAGAAATAGTAGAACAAGCTATAGAAAACGCAAAAGAAAATGCGAAAATCAATCATATAGAGAATGCGACATGGGAAGCAGGAAAAGCAGAAGAAGTTATATTAAAATGGCAAAAAGAAGGCATTAAGCCAGAAGTCGTTATGGTCGATCCACCAAGAAAAGGGTGCGATCAAACATTTATAGAAACACTAATTGAATTGTCACCAAAGCGTATTGTGTATATATCATGTAATCCAGCAACACAAGTAAGAGATGTAGAAATATTAAAAGGAAGCGGCTATCAACTAAAAGAAATCACACCAGTGGATATGTTTCCACACACGACACATGTAGAAACAGTCGCTTTAATAGAGAAAATAAGTGAATAAATAAGTAATGGGGTGATTAAATGAAACAGAGAATTAACGAATACAACCTACCAATTGGTGAAGAGTTACCTAACTGGCAACCAAGAAAGTTTCCTACTGATATACATTATGTCGGTAAGTATACTATTATTACTCGGTTATCTCATTCACACACTAAAGACCTCTATAATGCATATAGAGATTCTCATCCTAGTAATTGGACTTACTTACCATATGAGTATCCTCAAGACTATGAATCTTTTGAAGAAGAGTTAAACGAAAAGATTGAAAGCACGACAATTATCTTCTATGCGGTGATAAATAAAGAGACAAACAAAGCTCTAGGAATATTTAGTTTAATGAGAGTTGATCAAGCAAATGGAGTAGTCGAAGAAGGACATGTTAACTTTTCAGATTCATTAAAAAGAACAAGAATGTCTACAGAAGCACACTATTTATTAGCTAAATATGTATTCGAAGAACTTCAATACAGACGCTACGAATGGAAATGTGATTCTTTAAATGCTAACTCCTATAAAACTGCATTGCGTTTAGGATTTCAGTATGAAGGGACTTTCAGAAACGCTGTAGTCTATAAAAATCGCTCAAGAGACACATGTTGGTTTTCCATGTTAATAGAGGAATGGCCGAAGCATAAACAAGCATTTAATAAATGGTTGGCAGAAGAGAATTTTGATGAAGAAGGAAGACAACTTCACAGGTTAGAAGAATTTAAGTAAATAAATTTATTATACAACCAGTTTATTAGCTGGTTGTTTTTTATTATTTTGAGCGATATTATTGTTTGTAAACGTATTCATCTGTATAAATAAGTTAAGGAGGGTTGTTTATGAAACGAATGTTGGCAAGTGCTATTTCTGTAAGTTTTTTATTAACGGCTTGTGGTAATGATTCTGAGGAGAGTGTGAATAAGACTGAAGAGAGTAGCGATGAAAAGCAAAATAATTCTAATAAACAACAAAGTGATTCGGATGAGAAGAAGTCTAATGATGAGGAATCTAAAGGTATGGAGACTGTGGTTGATGGTTTGAACACACCTTGGTCTATTGAGAAGATGGATAATACTTTTTATTTAACTGAGCGTCCTGGCAAGATTGTTAAGATTGAGGGTAATCAGAAGACTGATCAAAAGGTGAACTTAGATGAGAAGATTGCAACTGCTGCTGAAGCGGGATTATTAGGCTTTGTGTTGGCACCTGACTTTAAAGAATCCAATGAAGCTTATGCTTATTATACGTATGAAGGCAACGAAGGGCAGTTTAATAGAATTGTAAAATTGAAGTTAGATGGTGACTCATGGGAAGAAGAGGAAGTATTATTAGACAAAATTCCGAGTGGAGATTTCCATCATGGTGGTCGATTGAAGATTGGTCCTGATGATAAGTTGTATGCTACTACTGGTGACGCTGCAAATGATGAAATTGCACAAGATAAAGATTCTTTAGGTGGCAAGATTTTAAGATTAAATTTAGATGGTAGTAAACCGAAAGATAATGCATTTTCAAATTCATATGTTTATAGTTATGGTCATAGAAATCCGCAAGGTCTTGTGTGGCCTTCAGATAATAAGCTTTATGCTAGCGAGCACGGAGACCTAGCTAATGATGAAATTAATGACATAAAGAAAGGTGAAAATTATGGTTGGCCGGTTATAGAAGGTAATGAAGAAAAAGATGGTATGGTGTCACCGTTATTTACTTCTGGAGCAGATGAAACATGGGCTCCTTCAGGTTTAGCTTACCATGATGGGAAAATCTATTCTGCAGCTTTAAGAGGTGAAGCAGTTCTAGAATTTGACACTAAAAATGATAAAGTTAAAAAGGTCATTACAGATCACGGACGTATTCGAGATGTCATGATTGAAGGAGAAACGTTGTATTTCATTAGTAATAATTCAGATGGTAGAGGTAATCCTTCTGATAATGATGATAAGCTATATAAAATACCATTAAACCAATTAAAATAATATCAAATAAGTTAAATTAAGAATAGAATTAATATCGTTTTTAATCTATAATATGAGGGGACGGATAAAGAGATTCAATCTGATGGAGGAATTGTATGTTAAAAATTGACTTACTCAATAGCACTTCTATATTAAAACGATTAGCATTATTACAATTTGTCCTATTTCTTTCACTCGTATTAATTGGTTTTAAAGTAATGGCGAATTTTATATATATACAAGAAGAAGGTATTCTTAGAAATATTATTGTAGGTGTTATTGGTTTAATAATTTTAATATTTATTCATGAACTTATTCATGGTATTTGTTTTAAAATTTTTCAACCATCGAAAAAAGTAAAATACGGTTACAAAAGTGGTATGTTCTACGCATCTATGCCAAAAGAAATATTTACACGTAGACAATTTTATACCATCGCGCTAGCTCCATTTGTAATTATTAGTATTGGTTTACTTTTGGTACTATTATGGTTGAAATTAAGTTCGATTATATATATTTTTGCATTCCATGGTGCAGCTTGTATAGGGGATTTCTATATGGTGCAAGTTTTATATAATCATCAACAAATGAAATATATCGAAGATACTGATGTAGGCATAAATTTATATACTGACAAGAAAAACATATCTTCAACAACTTAATACAATTTTTGTTATAATATATAGGAATTTGGGAAACCATATTCCTATTTTTTATAGAGGTGTTTAAGATGGAACGTCGAATCATTCATATAGATATGGATGCATTCTTTGCTCAAGTAGAAGTGAGGGATAATCCAAAGTTAAAAGGTAAACCGGTTATCATCGGTGGTAGAGCTTCTGGACGTGGCGTTGTATCGACTGCAAGCTATGAAGCTAGAGAATATGGTGTACATTCTGCGATGCCTATGGCTAGAGCCCATCAATTATGTCCTGATGGTTATTATGTTCGGCCTAGAATTAATCATTATAGAGAAGTTTCTAATGAAATTATGGAGATATTTAAAAGTTATACTGATATAGTTGAACCATTATCTTTAGATGAAGCATATTTAGATGTAACTGAACTAGTTCGCAGAGATTTATCAGCCTCTACTATTGCTCAATATCTTCAAAGAGACATTTACGATAAGACACAACTTACTTCTTCGGCAGGTGTTTCGTATAATAAATTTTTAGCAAAACTTGCTAGTGGTATGAACAAGCCAAGTGGTAGAACAGTTATAAATTATGAGAACACACATGACTTATTGATGTCACTACCAATAGGTAAATTTGCAGGAGTAGGTAAAGTGACTGAAGAAAAAATGAAAGAATTGAACATCCATACTGGTCAAGATTTATATGATTACAGTCAAATGGAACTCATTCAAATGTTTGGGAAAAGAGGATTGAGTTTTTATAATAAAGTAAGAGGAATTGATAACTCACCTGTTAAACCAGTAAGAATTAGAAAGTCTATAGGTAGAGAAACTACTTTTGAAACAGACCAAAACGATGATGATTTCATACTAAATAAAATACGTACTTTAAGTGGAGAAGTAGCTGTTAGAGCAGATAAGCACGAACTTGCAGGTCGTACTATAACGGTGAAAATGAAAACTCATAATTTTGAAACATTGTCTAAACAAACAAGTGTGAATAACCCTGTACATGATGAAGTAGAAATATATAACATTGCATATGAACTATATAACAGTCTTAAAGATCAAGATACAGCAATTAGATTAATTGGTGTTTCAATAGGAAATTTAGTGTCTAAAACATACCGGAATTTGACGATATATGACTTTTTATAAGTAGAAAACTTGATAAAGTGTTAAAGTACTAGTATCCTAATATAGATTGTGATTAAGTTTTGAAATCACATTGAACGGGTATTTATTCATTATTCAGAAAGTAGAGATTGATATGAAATTTAAATTTGCTATTATCGGAATAACAGTATTAATGATTTTACTTTTTGTAAAGAGTACAATCGATACAGGAAGTTTTGATATTGTTAAATTAATAGGTATTGTTGCTATCGCTTTATTATTATTCTGGGCAGATCGAAAATTAGAAAGACCAGTCAATAAAGCAAGTCTTAAAAGAGATATTAAAAAAGAATTTCAGCACAAAGAATAAAATAAAAAATAGGGAAGCAACTTTTAATTAAGTTGTTTCCCTATTTTTTATATACATATTTTTTGTCAGATAAAGTTTTACCGTAAATGTTTATGACACTGTTTAAATCTTGATAGTGTTGCAACAATCTATAAGTGATAATTGCACATGCTTTTGCATCGTTAAGAGCGTGGTGATGACCTTTAAAATCAATATTATAATAAGACATCATATGCGCTAAACCGTATCTATGATTATTTACTGTTTTTCTTGCTAATATACAAGAACAAAAATATGTCATATCGGGTATTTCTATATTCAATTTGATAAGCGATTTAAATAATACATTCATATCAAATTTTGCATTGTGTGCGACAACAGGTAAATCGCCTATGAAGTCCATCATATAAGGGAAGACTTCATCAAAAGTAGGGGAGCTTTCCACATCAGATGGTTGTATTTTATGAATTTTAATATTAAATTTAGAAAAATAATCTTTAGGATTAACTAAAGTATAAAAATCTTCAGTAATTTGATGGTCAACAACTTTAACCATTCCTATTGAACAAATACTTTCAGGATTGCCGTTAGCCGTTTCAAAATCTAACGCGACAAATGAAGACATTCAATCACTTCCTTTGAAAGTCATTATATGGATATATAATGAAAATGTAAATAAAATTGTTCGAAATGATAAAAATAAAGATGGCGGGGAGGGCGAATGTTGCAAGACGAGATTCACGTGCAACGTTCAACTTTAAAATTGCAATATAAAAAGGTCTAGGACATTTATGTCCTAGACCTTTACTTATTTTAAGAATCATTCACCATCTTCATCAAATTGACGAGCAGCTAATTCTTTTTCATATATAAATAGTGCGTTATTATCTTCTTGGATTCTTTCTAAGTAGTCAATGTGTGTTTCAAACATTGATTCTTCTTCAACTTGTTCATCTAAGAACCAATTTAAGAACGAAATAGTCGCAAAGTCATTTTCATTTTTAGCGATTTCCGATAAGTTATAGAAGCGACGTGTTACATCTCTTTCTTGTTCAAGGCCATCTTTAAATGTTTCTAATAATGAATTAAATTCAGTCTTTGGAGCTTCTAATGATGTAAAGATAGCTTTTTCACCACGGTCATTTATATAATTATAAATTTTCATACCGTGAAAACGTTCTTCTTTAGCTTGTTGAATATAGAAGTTTGCAAAACCGTCATAACTCTTATCCGCACAATATGCTGCCATAGCCATATATGCGTGTGCTGCATAAAACTCGTGATTTAATTGATTGTTTAAAGCGTCTAGTATATTTTTAGATAACATTTAAAATCTTCCCTTCTATAATAAACTTGTTTATATATTTATTATACATTATTTGTAAGGGTATACCAATGTTTTAACTTAGTGAAAGTCTTTTTTAAAAGCTTTTGAACGTGTTATAATAATATGACAGAATAAGGAGGTAACGTATGAAGAAGTATGTTGCGAAAAATATGGCTAAACTTGCTAGGTTTGCAAGTAGAAAAATGGGAAAACAAGGTACCGACCTTCCGGGACAAGTCGCTCGTAAGATAGATCCACTTATATTAAGAAAGTTAGCAAATGATGTTGATGAAATTGTAATGATAAGTGGAACAAATGGTAAGACGACTACTTCCAATTTAATTGGCCATACTTTAAAGAAAAATAATATAAATATAATACATAATAATGAAGGTGCCAATATGGCAGCGGGTATTACTTCAAGCTTTGTTATTCAGTCTAATAAAGATACTAAAATTGCTATTATCGAAATTGATGAAGGTTCAATACCAAGAGTATTGAAAGAAATGACACCAACGATGATGGTCGTAACAAACTTCTTTAGAGACCAGATGGATAGATTTGGCGAGATTGATACAATGGTCGATAATATAGCTAATACAATTAAAGGTAGGGGTATTAAACTATTATTAAATGCTGATGATCCATTCGTAAGTAGATTAAAAATTGCTAGTGATGAAGTTATATACTACGGCATGAAAGCGGGCATTCATGAATTTGAACAAAGTACGATGGTTGAAAGTAAATATTGCCCGAATTGTGGTCGATTATTAAATTACAAACATGTTCATTACAATCAAATTGGTCATTATGATTGTGTTTGTGGATTTAAACGTGAAAAACCTAAATATGAAGTTTCCTCCTTTAAACAAGAGCCATTTATAGATGCAGGTATAAATGGTACTATTTTTGATATGAAAATAGCTGGAGACTACAACGTGTTTAATGTTGTTGCTGCATATACAGTTTTAAGGGAATTAGGGTTGAACGATAAGAGTATTAATGCCGGGTTTGAATCTTATACGTCTGATAATGGCCGTATGCAATATTACAAAAATCGTCATAAAGAAGTATTAATTAACTTAGCTAAAAATCCAGCTGGTTTAAATGCTAGTCTATCAGTAGGTGAACAAATAGATTCGGAGAAAGTATACATTATCAGTTTAAATGATAATGGAGCTGATGGTAGAGATATTTCTTGGATTTACGATGCGGACTTTGAAAAGTTATCACGCCAAAATATAAAAGCAGTTATATGTACGGGACAAAGAGCTGAAGAACTAGCACTTAGATTAAAATATGCAGAAGTAGATGCAGACATTATCATTGAAAAGTCTATTGAAAAAGCGACTGGAATGTCAATGGAGTATCCTCAATTTACTGTTGCTATACCTAACTATACTTCACTATCTCCGATGCATCGTGTACTAAATAGAGCGTTTAAGGAGGAAGTATAATGTCAGCGATAAAAATATTTCATTTTATGCCAGATAAATTAAATCTTTACGGAGATATCGGTAATATTATTGCTTTAAAGCAACGAGCTAAATGGCGCAATATTAAAGTAGAAGTCGTAGATATTATAGATACAGAAGGTTTGAGTTTGGATGATTGTGATATTTTCTTTATTGGAGGAGGCAGTGACAGAGAACAAAGTCTTGCTACTGAACAACTTAAGAAAATTAAAACACAACTAAAAGACGCAATCGAAGACGGCTTGCCAACATTAACGATTTGTGGTGGTTATCAATTTTTAGGTTCTGAATATGTAACGCCAGACGGTACGAGACTTGAAGGCTTAAATATTTTAGACATATATACTGAATCTAAAAAACAAAGGCTTACTGGAGATATTGTTATGGAGTCTGAAACATTTGGTCAAATTGTTGGTTTTGAGAATCATGGTGGTCGTACATATCATGAATATCCATCACTTGGTAAAGTTATAAATGGGTACGGAAATAATGATACAGATAAAAAAGAAGGTATACATTATAAAAACTTAATAGGTACGTATTTACATGGACCAATATTACCAAAAAATCATGAAATTACTGATTATTTATTGAAAAAAGCTTGTGAAAGAAAAGGGATTGAATTCAGTCCAGAAGAATTAGATAATTCAGTTGAAGAAGCAGCAAAACGAGCTATTATAAATAGGTTGTTAAAAGAAAAATAATATAAAAACAAAAGTCTGGGACATTATCAATGTCCCAGACTTTTGTTTTATTACTTTAACCCTTTTTCGTTATATTAGAAAAACGATCGTTTATAATTCGGTTTATCATTAAGATTTCGTATATGATATGGCTTTTTATTTGGTTTTCATCAAATTCATCGAGGCCTTTAACGCTGTTTTTAAGGATAGATGCGGCTTTTTTCTGCTTTTTAAATTCTTTATGATTTAATAAATCTTTATAAGAAATGATTAAATTAGAAATTGCTCTTCTTTCATTTTCAGTAAACGTTATGAATGTTTCTTCAGGTAAATAAATGAGATTTAATAAATGAGAATTCAATAATCTATTTGTGTGATAGGCCATTTCTACTTTTCTAATATATGCTTTAGATTCTTTTTTCGTACGGTGATAATCATATTCTTCTTTTTGATATTTAATCAATTGTTCTATTTTTGTTGCTGACTGTTGCAATGAAGTCATTTGTTTCATTGATATATTGGATTCATATTCTCCGATGAGTAATTCTTTTAATCTGTTTATGTAAATTTCTAAAATACGACGTTCCATATTTTTATTTATGTTTTCAATTTGTGTAATATATTTTGGTGGTAATATGATGAAGTTTACTAAACCTGCTGTTGTTAACCCGATTGTCGTTGTTGCTAAACGAGATATAAAGTTATATACAAAAGCATCATGGATAACAGGCACCATTGCAACCGCTGTAATAGCAGCTACTAGCATACCATCTATAAGTTTAAGTTGGTAACATACAAATATAGTTACTGTAGCAGCCAAAGAATAACTTAATGGCGACTCACCGAAGAAATATGTACTGATTACTGCTATAAATGCGCCTAATATAGAAGCTGGGAAGCGGACAAAAGCTTTTTTTAAAGATGCTTTTGCTGTAGGTTCTATTGTGACAATTGATGTTATAACCGCAAAAATGGGATTTAAATTCAAAACCATACATATTAGTGCAGTTAAAAATGTAGCTAAACCTGTTTTGATAATTCTTGCACCTATAAATCTGATTAACCAATTTTCTTTCATATACAAAACTCCGAAATCATTTTTTTATAGTATACCATGTATTTTCTGATATAATAAAGACGACAAAAAAATTTAAAAGAAAGAACGGGATTTAAATGATTATTCAAAACAATGAAGAACTTGAAGGCCTTAAAGAAATAGGCAGAATCTGTGCAATAATTCGTGATGAATTGAAAGAAGCAACGAAACCCGGAATTACAACTAAAGAGTTGGATAACATAGCGAAGGAAAGATTTGAGGAATTAGAAGCAGAATCTGCTCCTATCGCAGAATATGATTTTCCTGGTTATACATGTATAAGTGTAAATGAAGAAGTTGCGCATGGTATTCCTGGTAACCGTGTAATCAATGAAGGTGATTTAGTTAATATAGATGTTTCAGCAAGAAAGAATGGATACTATGCTGACACAGGTATTTCTTTCGTTGTAGGAGAAGCAGATGATCCTAAAAAACAACTTGTAGTAGATGTTGCAGCAATGGCTTTTGAAGAAGCAATGAAAAAGATTAAACCAGGCACTAAATTATCTCAAATTGGTAGAGCTGTAAATTCTACAGCAAGAAAGAATGGCTTGAAAGTAATTAAAAACTTAACTGGCCATGGTGTTGGTCGTTCACTACATGACTCACCACAACATGTTATGAACTATTTTGATCCTTTAGAAAAGCAATTGCTAAAAGAAGGAATGGTGTTAGCAGTTGAACCGTTTATTTCATCAAACGCTACAATTGTTGGCGATGGTAAAAATGAATGGGCATTTGAGACGAAAGATAAAAGTTTTGTCGCTCAAATAGAACATACTATAGTTGTTACTAAAGATGGACCATTATTATTAACGAAATTAGAAGACTAAAAACAGAGGCTGAGACATTGATCAATGTCTCAGCCTAATTCATTCTATATACTTTCTTTTCTAAGACTAAGGACCTATAGAAAGTTGGTTCCTAGGTCCATTTCGAGATTTTTAATAACATTTTATAATAGAGGTTAATCTGAAAGAAATAGGTGATTCTATGTTTAATGTTGTTTCAAATCAATTAAAGCAACTTATTCTTGTTTCTTATTATGAAAGTTTAGATACATGTGCAAAGCAATTAGATGTTAAAATAAAAGCAATGGAAGAATATATTTTATATTTAGAACAAAAGCGTCAAAACTTATTTGAACTAATTGAAAAGTATACTTTAGAATTAGACAATAAGTATATGGACAAAATAGAAGACTTTAAAATTACGTATGCCAAAAAATTAGAAGACCATGATTTAGTATGGTTACAAAAACAAATCAATATGTTAGAAAGTGATTCAGCAAAGATTGAAGAAACGATAAAACGTACTTTAGATCAAATTGCACATGCTGTAGCTGAGCGGTCAATGCTCACACAAATGAATTCGCTTCTCTAAAATAGGAGTGGTAGATTGAAGAATAAATTTATATCGACAGAATTATTAATTGTATTAACAATTTTAATTTTATTATCGAATATTTACTATATCTTCTTTGAAAAAATAGGATTACTGCTTGTTGTAATAACGGGCATGATTTTTATTTATGTAGGCTATTTATACTTCCATAAATTAAGAGGTCTAATTTTATTTTGGATAGGGGCTATCTTGTTAATTTATGCGTTACTTTCAAACCCGTATATGCTTATGATTTTATTTTTATTTTTAATATTTTTAGTGATTCGCTATATCATATACAGGAAAAAACCTTTGAAAGTCGAGCATGTCGAAACGACAGCTAACGAAAACATAAATGAGTCTTTCATTAAACAACGTTGGTTCTTACCTCAAAAAACACCTCACTACATATATAAATGGGATGATATCCAAATTCAACAAGCTGTAGGAGATGTAGAATTAGATTTATCTTTAGCTGCCAATTTATCCGAAAACAATGTAATAGTTGTAAGGCAACTTATAGGTAAAACTCAAGTTATCGTACCATATAATTACCAAGTTAATGTACATGTTACAGCTCTTTTTGGTAGATTATATTTAAATGACGAAGTTTACAGAGTTAAAAATGAAACTGTACACTACAACGTTAATAGTCACAAAAATACATTTAAAGTGAATATATTTTACTCAACATTTATGGGAGATGTTGAGGTGATTTTCCGATGAATAACTATTCACGTATCATTGGTTCAATGTTAATACTTGTTTATTCAATTGTAGTTGTATTGTTTTTCTTAGATCGAATATTTATTAACATTATTTATTTTCAAGGTTTGTTTTATACACAAATAATGGGTATACCTGCCTTTTTATTCGTTAATATTGTTGTTATATTTCTTTGTATTATCATAGGTTCAGCAGTAGCTTATAAGATTAATCAGCAACACCATTGGATTAAAGAACAATTAGAACGTTCTTTTCAAGGTGAAGTGTTGGGCGTTAATAATCATGAAATAGATTTACACAAAGAAACGTTAGAAATTTATCAAACTTTAATCCCGTTACATGAAGAGCTTTATACATTAAGGTTGAAATCTCAACAAATTATTAATGAATCTTACCAAATGCAAGATTCTGTTGTAAAGAAAATTATAGAAGACGAAAGACAAAGATTAGCTAGAGAACTACATGATTCTGTCAGCCAACAATTATTTGCTGCGAGCATGATGTTATCTGCTATTAAATCTACTGAATTAACCGATCCTTTAGCAAAACAAGTTAATTTATTAGAAAAGATGATTCAAGATTCACAACTTGAAATGAGAGCATTGTTACTCCATTTAAGACCATTAGGTTTAAAAAACAAATCATTAGGTGAAGGTATTAAAGATTTAGTCGTCGATTTAAAACAAAAAATACCTATGAAAGTTGTTTATGATATAGAGGATATAGAAATTGCTAAAGGTACTGAAGACCACTTGTTTAGAATAACGCAAGAAGCAATTTCAAATACATTACGTCACTCTAAAGGTACGAAGTTATCAATAGAATTAATCGAAACAAGCGATTACGTTATTTTAAGATTACAAGATGATGGCGTAGGCTTTGACACATCTAAAAGAGATCCTCAAAGCTATGGTTTAAATACTATGAATGAACGTGCACTTGAAATTGGCGCAACACTTAATATTATTTCTATGCCTAATTCAGGAACGAGAATAGAAGTGAAGGTACCGAATAATAAGGAGGAAGAGTATGACAATTAGAGTATTATTCGTTGATGATCACGAAATGGTAAGAATAGGTATATCAAGTTATTTATCAACACAAGAAGATATCTCAGTAGTGGGTGAAGCTGCTTCTGGTAGAGAAGGAATCGAGAAAGCAGAAGAACTGAAACCAGATATCATATTAATGGATTTAGTGATGGATGATATGAACGGTATCGAAGCAACTCAATATATTAAGCAACACCAGCCAAGCGTTAAAATTGTGATGTTAACAAGTTTTATAGATGACAATGAAGTATATCAAGCTTTAGATGCAGGAGTTGATAGTTATATTTTAAAGACAACTTCAGCAGATGATATCGCTAATGCTATTCGTAAAACTTATAATAAAGAATCAGTATTTGAAGCGGAAGTATTAGTTAAAATGCGTAACCGTATGAATCAAAAAGCTGAATTATTTGAGATGCTCACAGATCGCGAAATGGAAATACTATTATTAATTGCAAAAGGCTATTCTAATCAAGAAATTGCTAGTGCTTCACATATTACGATTAAAACTGTAAAAACACATGTAAGTAATATTTTGAGTAAATTAGAAGTACAAGATAGAACACAAGCTGTTATTTACGCTTTTCAACACAATTTGATAAATTAAAAATAAGTACACACATACAAAATCATATATAAATAAATGCTGCTACTCGGTTGACTAAAATTCAACGAAGTAGCAGCATTATTTTGACTATGTGATTGATATTTAAATCTCTAATAGTATTTTACAAGTTAAAGTGCTATTTAATAGCGTCATAACCGTTTTGTATAAGTTCCAATGACCCGTCATGTGGATCAATGACTAATCCATGTATTGGAATTGATTGGTCGAATAATGGATGATTATAAATTTTTTGTATGTTCGATTCAATGTTCTGTATTACATCGTCAAATCCTCTTAAAAATCGTTGAATGTCAATGCCAGAGTGTTGAATCGTATTTAATGTATCTTGAGTAACACCACGACTTTTCATAGTTTCAATTACTGAACCTACATCAAGGTTACCCATTCCACAATCTTTATGACCCATTATAATAATTTCTTCTGCGCCAAGAGCGTATATTGCCACTAATAAACTTCGCATTGTTGATCCATATGGATGCGATATAGTAGCACCTGCATTTTTAACGACTTTAACATCACCGTTTTTAAAGCCTAATGCTTTTGTTGATAGTTCGGTAAGCCGTGTATCCATACAAGTTAATATAACTGCTTTTGCGTTAGGCGTTTTTGTAGTAATAAAGTTCTCATATTCTTTGTTTGCCACAAAGGTCTGATTGAATTTTAAAATATCATTCAATAGAGGCATTCGTCATCTCACCATTTTCTGCTATATTATCAAAAGTTTGCTGTTCTGGTGGCCCATGTTTAAGCATTTTCTTTTGATGTAAAACAGCATTTATTTCTGCTCCAATGATAATGATTAATCCTGTTAAGAATAACCATAACATTAACACGATAATACCTCCGATACTACCATATGTTTTTGAGTAGTTAGCAAAGTTATTAACATATAGTCCAAATAGGGCACTTGAGCCTAACCATACAATTGTAGTAAAGGCAGCACCAGGAATTACTGAAAGTAATTTAATTTTAATATTTGGAGCTAAAGCGTAAAGCGTCATAAATACTATAAATGTCACGATTAGTGGTAACACAAATTTAATTAAACTAAAGATCCAACGTAATTCAGATTCTAAACCAAGTGGACCAAATAATAGATTACCAAGTTGTTGTCCAAATATTGGTAATGCAATTGCTAAACCAAATACAACAACCATAATGATTGTGAAGAACACACTCATTATTTTTAATACGATTGCGTTACGGCCGTCTTCGACATCATATGCAACATTAAATGCGTTCATTAAAGCTGTCATTCCGTTTGATGCGGACCAAAGCGCCGCAATTAAACCGAATGAGAATAGGCCGCCACTAGCGTTCTGCATGACGTCATCAATTATACCGGTAATCAGTTTAGCTGTATCGCCAGGAGCATTTTCCGAAATCATGTTCGTAATTGTATCTGGACTAATTTGGAACAACGGAATCAATGTTAATATAAAGATAAGTGTAGGGAATAATGCTAATAAGAAGTAGTAAGATAGCTGTGCAGCTAAACCTGTAGCATTATCTTTACTAATTCTATATAATAACGTAGTTAAAATATTACCATTTTTAGTGTATTTTGCCGGCTTATTTATTTTTGATACAAAAAATATTTGATTATCTTTTTTTGGTGTTTTAGATTCAAACACTTGAGGTTGAATATAGTTTTCTTTTTTTATAGACTTTTTTTGTTCATCTTTAAAGTGTTTAGCTTGTTCTAAAAACTTTGAGCTAGATTTATCTTTTGCCATAAAAATTCTCCTAATTATATTTAATGTTAAAAAAGACTAGGTCGCTTAAAGAAGCCTAGTCTTTTAAAATTTATGAATGATTTGGACCTGAGATTTGTCTGTTATTTTTCTTCTCAATGAATGTGTCTTTCGCATCCATAATAGATTGTTCTAACTCTGGGTTTTTACGACGAATTTCTTCTATTACATCTTTCCAATATAAAACTTCGTCTTTAATTTGATCGAATTTAGAAGGCTCTCTAGAAGTGTTACCTTCTTTAATATTTTGTACTTGATTTGATAATGATTGACGTGTGTTTTTATCTGCTAATGCAATTGCTGCACCGATAGCGCCACCAATCAAAATTGCAGGAACTAATTTGTTTTGCATAATGTTTTCCCCTTTCAATATATTAATCTAAATAAATATCTTCGACCTACATATCATATCATATAAATGCATAAAATTTGTTTACATAGGCATCATTTATTATTTAAAATTTAACTAATTACATTCATTCCCATTAATGTGATATTGTAAACACAAATAATCTACAATAAAGCGTTTGATAGTAACTTTTCGAATGGCATAATATCAAGATTTTTTCCGATTTTAATTTTAAATTGGCCAGCTTTAGTCCACAAGGTTATTTCTCCGTTTAAGTCTAAAAATTTACCTGCGTTTTCTGTAGACCACATTAAAACTATACTGTATGGTATGGAATAAGTTTCGATTTTTTTGCCACTTATACCTTGTAGATCACGAATTATAATTCGTTTATTAGTAAAGACTGCCGTATCTCTAAATGTTTTGAAAGCACTATAAGCTTCTTCACCATTAGCGAGATATTGATTAATTTCATTTGGAATGTCTATTTTTTCAAATAGTGTCCATGAAAGTATCTCTTGAACTGCCATCTTATATCACTCCTATTAAATTACTTGATTTTATTGTATATAATCTTAATATATATTGTAAAGTTAATGTATAGTTTCACTATTTTAATTATATGTACTTTTTGCTAAACTTATTCTGAAAGGATGATAACAAATGACAGAAACAATTGAACAAATGGTAGATGATTTAAAAGAAAAATTACGTCTAGTAAACACGAGTGTGTTAAATAAAGACGCAATTCCAGAAGAAAAGAAAGAGGAATTAAAAGATATTCATACTATGGTTATGTCTAGAAAAAACATTTCAGCAAGTGAGATGAGTGCAATTACTCAAGCATTAGGTGAATTAAGAAAATAGCAGAGGGTGGTTATCAATATGGGATATGAGAAAGACTTACAAAAGTATGCAGAATTATTAGTCAAAGTCGGTTTGAATGTACAAAAAGGGGAACCTGTCTATATTCAAGCATCTATTGAATCAAGTTCATTCGTTCACTTGTTAGTTGAAGAAGCTTATAAAGTTGGCGCAGAAGACGTACAAGTTAAATATAAAGATGATCGATTACAACAATTGAAATATAAATATGAACCAGAAGAATTCTTTAGTGAAATTAAACAATATGTAGTTGATGAAAGATTAGATTACTTAGATAGAAAAGCAGCTTTCTTATCGCTTATATCTTCAAGTCCTGATAGCCTAAAAGATGCTGATCCGAAGAAAATTAATAAAGCTATGGCAGCAAGTGGTAAAGCATTTAAAGATTATATGGTAGCTATTCAAAGTGATAAAGTAAGCTGGTGCGTCGCTGCTTATCCTTCTGTTGGATGGGCAAAAATGATGTACCCAGATTTAGATGATCAAGAAGCGTTTGATAAACTATTAGAAACAATATTAAAAACAGTACGTGTTGACCAAGAAGATCCGGTTAAAGCTTGGGAAGAGCATGATAAGACATTACATGAGAAGGCTGAATACTTAAATAATAAAAAGTATAAAGCGTTGCATTATAAATCTGAAGGCACAGATTTAACAATTGAATTACCGAAACTTCAATATTGGAGCGGTGCTAGTTCAGTAAACTCTAAAGGTAATTCATTTGTTGCTAATATGCCAACTGAAGAAGTATTTACTGCACCGCATAAAAATGGTGTAAATGGAACTGTTAAAAACACTTTACCATTGAGCCATTCCGGTAATATCATCGATGATTTCACGATTACTTTTAAAGACGGAGAAGTTGTTGATTATAAAGCTGGTGTAGGTGAAGAAATATTAAAAGGTATTTTAGAAACAGATGAAGGTGCTAAAAGATTAGGTGAAGTAGCACTTGTACCAGTAGATTCACCGATATCTAACATGAATGCTTTATTCTATAATACATTATTTGATGAAAATGCCTCATGCCACATTGCTCTTGGTTCAGCTTATGCATTCTGTATTGAAGATGGTAAAAATATGACAGAAGAAAAACTAGCTGAAAATGGCTTAAATGACTCTATGACACATGTTGACTTTATGATAGGTAGTAAAGATTTATCAATCGATGGTATTTTAGAAAATGGTGAGAGAGAACCAGTCTTTAGAGATGGTAACTGGGCATTTTAAAACATAGCCAATTGCTAAAACATCATGTATAATAAAGATAAATAAAATTGTAAAGTTTGTTATTCTAAGGAGGGGTTATCATGAGTACACCTATGGAATGGGCAGTAATGATTGCTTTTGTTTTCTCTATCTTTACATTCGGTGGAGCAATCATGTTATATTTATCGAAAACATTCGATGGCAAAGAATCAGTACGTATTGATACAGCAGAAGAAGCACTAGAAAAGAAAGTTTTCGATGACGAAGAACATTATCATTAATCAATTTTAATGAGGCTGAGACATTATTTATGTCTCAGCCTAAAATATTATATAGGTAGTAGAGAACTGTATTAAATATATCAAGATTTTTAAATTACATAGTTTTTAATAGGGGGATGTAATAATGAAAGAAAGTAAAGGCATGACAGAATCAAGAAGCGTTAAATCTATTCAGATTTTTCCTGAAGATACAAATCATCATAATACTATGTTCGGTGGTAAATTAATTGCAGAAATCGATGAAATAGCTGCTATTGCAGCGATGAGACATAGTGGAAATTCAGTAGTTACAGCATCTATTGATTCTGTAGATTTTATTCAACCGATTAGAACTGGAGAAGTACTTTCTTTAGTTTCATTCGTTACATATGCTGGCACTTCTTCTATGGAAATTTGCGTGAAAGTTGTCAGTGAAGATAATATTAACCAAAATAAACACTTAGCTGCATATAGCTTTTTAACATTTGTTGCACTAGACGAAAATGGTAAAAAAGTTAAAGTACCAGCTATTTATCCAGAAACAGAAGATGAAAAGTGGTTTTACGAAACAGCTAAAGATCGTGTGAATTTAAGACACGAAAGAAGAGACGAAAGCAAGAGAACGTTAGAATTTATGTCGACAAAACTATATATTTAATAAAGTTAGGCTTGGTCATAAATGTCCTGAAAATCCAAAAACAGTAGAAATTCAATTTTAATATTGAATTTCTACTGTTTTTCTTATATTTATTGCAAATCATGTAAAAATCTTTCTTTTAACTATGTTGTAATGAAAAATCAGAGATGAGGATTTTATGTAAGAAGTATATGGAATGTAAAATACGGTCCGATAAATAAAAAACATCGAACCGCAAACGCAAAATACAGGTCGATAAATAAAAAATATCGAACCGCAAATGTAAAATACGGTCCGATAAATCTAAAACAAGCTAGGATTAGGAAATCTTTTTATAAGTGATTCATTCTATGCTCATTTGCCTTAAAGTCTACATCTTTATAATACATATCTTTTACAAGTAAGTTAGGACCTAAACATTTAACTTTTGGACAATGACAATTTAAAGATTTTGCTAGTGACGAATTCATCCATGTTTGGTAAACATCTTCTAATTTATCTTGTTTAATATTTGCGATTGATCCAGTTTCATCACCGAAATCTGTAACGATAACATCTCCAGAAAATACACTAACATTCAATCTACTTCGACCATCAGGGTCATTTCGTAAAGTGACATTTTCAGCTTGATTCAAACGATTTAACAAGTACTGATCCGATTCATTTAAGAAGCATGGGTAAAATGGTAATGTGCCAAATAACATCCAAGTATCTTTATCTCTAAAGTCTAAAATATCATGTATAGTTTCCTTCATTTCATCTAATGTCATGATGTTTAACTGACTAGCAAAATCTGATGGGTACATCGGGTGTATTTCATGTCGGCTACATTTCATATCATGTACAATCTCATTATGAATCTTTTTCAAATAAGGTTTAGTGTTACGGTTTAACATTGTTTCAGCTGATACAAACACGCCTTGTTCTGACAAAGTAGCTGAGTTTTGAATCATTTGTTCGTAAAGTTTATAGCGTGCCTTTAAAGGTGGTTTCTTGTCCATTACGTGGAAGCCGACTTCACTGAATTCATCAATCGTACCCCAGTTGTGAGAAATATGCATCACATCTATGTATTCAGCAATTTCTAAATAACGATCTAAAGGCAGTGTTAAGTTAGAATTCATCTGAGTATAAATGCCTCTATCATATGCATATTTTAAAAGAGGTACCACTGTTTCTCTAATAGACTTTTTACTAAACATTGGCTCTCCGCCAGTAATAGAGATTGTTTTTAGATGAGGAACTTCGTCTAATCTTTTTAAAATTAAATCCATCGGTAAAGTATCAGGGTCTCTCAATTGTAAAGTGTAGCCAACTGCACAATGCGCACATCTCATATTACATAAAGTCGTAGTTGTAAATTCAATATTACTTAATTGAAGTGAGCCATGTTCATCTATGTCATTATAAGCTTCCCAAGGGTCGTTATTAATTGTTATTTTTTTCTTCTTTAAACCACTATGTATTGCCATTTATAAAATCCTTTCATCTTGAATGATACCTGTTTAATATCATTCATTTTATAGCACTATCGTTAACTTTGAATAAAATAAACTTTTGTTTACTCTCTCGATTTTTTATTTTCCATCTCTTCAAGCTTTTTGTCAAATGCTTATTTCGCTCTGTGATGGGCCTTTAGCTTTGGTTATTTATGTAGGAATGAATGTCAATACTGGATTATCATTGTTTTTATACTTGTAATCATTCATAATAATATTATTAAAAACATTAAAAGGAGTATCAATATGACCCAAAAGACGTCTTTGACTGATATTAAACAAAGATTATATGATTTTTTAGATGAAATTGAAGCAATGAATCCAGAAGATATGGAAGTTTCTGATGTGGATGAATGGATTGCATTATTAGATGAATTAGAGAAAAAAGTTCAAGCTATGCAAGACTAATACGGTGTCTTCCTATCATAAAATAAACTTGAAATAAGTTTATAATTTCAGATATGTGGTATACAGAGAGTAGACACATTATGAAAGGAAGAGATTGATATTATGAGTAAGAAAGTAGCAGCAGTTGTAACTGACTTATTTGAAGACGTTGAATTAACAAGCCCACAAAAAGCATTAACAGATGCAGGACACGAAGTTGTTGTTGTAGGTGAAGAAAAAGGTAAAGAAATCACTGGTAAAAAAGGCGAAAAAGTTAAAGTAGACGTTGGTATAGATGAAGCAAATGCAGCAGACTATGATGCAGTCTTGATTCCTGGTGGCTTTTCTCCTGATTTATTACGTGGAGATGAAAAAGGACGTTTTGGAGAATTCGTAAAACATTTCGTACAAGAAGAGAAACCTTCATTCGCAATTTGTCATGGACCTCAATTATTAATTGATACTGATTTATTAAATGGTAGAACTTTAACAAGTTTCTTATCAGTTCGTAAAGATTTACAAAATGCAGGTGCAAAAGTCGTTGACGAATCTGTAGTCGTTGACAATGGCATCGTCACAAGTCGTACACCAGATGACTTAGAAGACTTTAACCGTGAATCACTTGCATTGCTTCAATAAATGCTTTAATTGCCACTCACCATTACGGTGGGTGGTTTTTTATGTGGTAAATCTTAAAAGGAAATGATGGCTAACGTGCAAGAAAAAATAAACAAACCCGTTACAATTTCTAACGAGCAAGACTTATAAAACAAGCACGTTAGCGGTATAAATTAGGTTAATTAATATGAATTTCACATGATATTTATAAGAAACGTCTGTCTAACGTGCAAGAAAAAATAAACAAGCCCGTTACAATTTCTAACGAGCAAGAGTTATAAAACAAGCACGTTAGCGGTATAAATTAGGTTAATTTATATAAAATACACATGAAATTTATAAGAAATGTCTGTCTAACGTGCAAGAAAGTATAAACAAGCCCGTCCAGTCAACTACTGCCAATATAACAAAAGGTATATGACATTGGGTCAAAGACTCATACCTTAAGCATGCACAAATAAAATCGAAGATTATATAAAAATAGCATCTCATTTCTAACTGAATAAATCAGTGAAATGAGATGCTATTTATTTTGAGTTAGGATTTATGTCCTAAGCTCTTCTAATTAGACTATTAATTTAGAAGAATCTTCTAATTAATGTTTTTAATGGTGGCATTTTTTCTAATCTGTTTTCTTCTAACGCTGTTCTAATTTCGAATTTCGCATAGCCTCGTGCTTCATCCCAAACGATTTTTCCTGGTAGTGGGGCAGCATCTGGATCTACTCTTACATTAACGATTACTGGTTTATCTGCTCGTTTTGCTTTTTCTAATGTTGGTGCAATATCTTCTACATCTGAAACGTTATAACCGATACCACCACAACTATCAGCAAATCTAGCGAAGTCTATATCTCCTAAATCGATAGCGTATTCTAATTCACCAGCTGCCTGTTGTTCATATTTAATGAAGGAAAGCTCTTGGTTATTTAATACGACAACAATGATTGGTAGTTTGTATAGTACGGCTGTTACAAAGTCATGCATAACCATAGATAAACCACCGTCACCGGTAATTGCGATTGCTTGTTTATCAGGATTTGCTATTTTACTAGCGATTGCTCCTGGTAAAGCACAGCCCATTGTACCTAACCATGATGAAGTAATAAATTGATTATTATGGTCTAGCTGTAAATAACGTGTACTCCAAACTGTAGAAGTACCAACATCTACTGAATAAACAGTATCTTTGGTAGCTATTTTTTCAATTTCTGCCATTAATCTTTCAGGTCTAATTGGCATGCTATCGTCTGTTCTATCTTCTTCAAGCCATTTATTCCATGTTCTCATATTTTCTTGACATGCTTTAAGGAATTTACGGTCATTTACTTTTTTAGCTTCTTTAGTTAATGAATCTAGTACATTTTTAGTATCGCCAACTAAACCAACATCTACATTAAAACGATTGCCAATAACTGATGGTTTAATGTCGATTTGAATACATGGTATATCTTTATCAGGTAAATAATCTACATAAGGATAGTTAGTACCGACTAAAATTAATAAGTCTGCGTCTTTAGTAGCTTCGAAAGCTGGTTTTGTACCAATTTTACCTAAATTACCCATGAAATTAGGGTGTTTATCAGGGATGATACCTTTTGCTGGTAATGTGATTACACCCGGCGCATCAATGTGATCGATGAAATCGAGTAGTTCATCTTTTGCATCTTTAGCTCCAACACCCGTTAATACAACAGGTTTTTCACTATTATTAATTAATTCAGCTGCTTTTCGAACTTCACTTTCTTCAGCATATTTAACTGAATTTTGAAATTCATAAGTTTCTCTTGGAACTTTATCTTCTATTTTTCCACTTAATATATCACTTGGAATTGTAAGTACAGCAACACCTTTTTTAGCGTATGCTGTTTTAATTGCTTCGTTAACTGTTTCGTGGATGTTTTCCGCTGATTCAATTTGTTTATTATAAACGGCAACATCTTCGAATAATGCTGGTAAATCAACCTCTTGGAAAAATTTTGTTCCCAATTTGTCTGAGTCTGTTTGACCAGCTAATACAAGCATAGGCACGTTGTCCATTTTGGCATCATACATACCATTTAATAGATGGATTGCTCCTGGTCCGCCTATACTTAGAGCTACTGCTATTTTTCCAGTTAGCTTAGCATAACTACTAGCGGAAAGTGCAGCGACTTCTTCATGTCTCACATGATAAAATTTAATCGCTTCTTCTTCTGTTTTAAGAGCATCAACAACTTTATCTATTGAATCACCAGGTATTCCATACACATGGTCAATCTGCCAATTTTTTAAAACTTGTACAAGTGCTGCATTTGCTTTTATTTTTGCCATTCATTATTCCTCCTTGTTTTCATATACTAATATATATACCCAAATACGCTAAAAGTAATACGTAAAAGTAAGTCTCCGGACTGATTTTCTTGTTTTTAAGTAAAAACCAGTGTTTAAAATACTTATTACAAGATATAATAATAAAAGAAATACGAATGAGGGAGCGCAAAGATGGGGCTATTTAAAAATAAGAAAAATGATATTTCTCAAACAAATTCTGAAGAAGAAGTTCAATATAGAAGATATCAACACTACTATCAAGAACCTATACAACCTAGAAAAAGAAAAAAAGTGTCCAAATTATTTGGATTTTTAGCTATATTAATCATATTTGTTATCGCGTTCTATATCGCAGTTATGTATATGTGGTCAAGAACATCGGACGTAGATGAATTAACAAAAATAGAAGATAAACCATCTTATGTTCAAGTTGAAGATATGCCTGATTATACGAAAAATGCATTCGTTGCCGTAGAAGATAAACGGTACTATGATCATGAGGGTATAGACTTAAGAGGTGTATCAAGAGCTTTAGTAGTATCATTAAAAAATGGTGAATTGACACAAGGTGGTAGTACGATAACACAACAAGTCGTCAAAAATTATTTTTATACGAACGAAACTCAAATGACGCGTAAAGTAAAAGAAATGTTTGTAGCTAAGCGAGTAGAAGATACTTATGATAAAAATGATATACTAAGTTTTTATGTTAATAATATATATTTCGGAGGAAACAATTATACTATAGAAGAAGCGGCTAATTATTATTTTGGCGCTACAGTAGATAAAAATAATCCTTATTTACCACAAGTTACAGTATTACAAAGTGCAATTTTAGCAAGCGTTGTTAATGCGCCATCAAATTTCGATATTAATAACATTAGTGATAGTTATGTAACAAGGATTAAATCAACATTAGAGAAAATGAAACAACAAAAATATATTACAGATAGTCAATATACACAAGCTATAAATGAATTAAACCAATAACAAAGCACACTGGGTTAAGTGATTAAACTTTTAAACTCAGTGTGTTTTATTGTATTCTATATATAAATGTGGAGGGATTCAATTTGCTGAAAATCACTAAATTAGAAGTACAAAAGAAAAACAAAGAACGGCTAAATTTATTTATTAACAACGAATTTGAGATGGGTATTGATCAAGCTACTTATATATATTTTAATTTAAGAAAAGATATGGAAGTTACGAAAGAACAACTTCAAAAAATTAAAGACTATGATCAATATAGACAAGCTTTAAATCAAGCAATTATATATCTATCCCATAAAAAAAGAACGGAACTAGAAGTAGAACAATATTTAACGGACAAAGAGTACAGTTACGATTTAGTTAAAGATGTAATTGATTACTGTAAAAACAATCGCTATATTAATCACGAAGATTATATTGAAAGTTTGAAAAATACAATTTTAAAAACAACTGATAAAGGTCCAGATCATTTTGAAAGAGTAGCTAAAGAAAAAGGACTATCAAATGATTTAATATTAAAATATAAATCAAAATTTGAAGAAGAAATGTCTGATGATAGAATTATAAATATTGCAAATAAAATTATGAGTAAAAAGAAACAGCCACCAAATAGGTTAAAACAATCTATCGTACAAACGCTACAACAAAGAGGATATGCTTTTTCGCTTATTAACGAGCATTTAACAGATTTAAATATAGAACCAACTTCTGACGATGTTGAAAATATTTTGATGAAAGATTTAGAAAAGGTATATAATAAATATCAAAAGAAATATAATGGATATGAACTAAAAACTCATGTCGTTCAAGCATTAGCGAGAAAAGGCTATACATTTGATATGATTAATGACAAATTAAGAGAAAGTGGTATTGTAGATGAGTGAAGATAAAAAATTTGTAGAAATGACAGAATACGAATTAAACACAGTAATAGCGGATTATAGAGAAAAAATGAGAAAAGCTGAAGCGATGGGTATTCTAAATGAATACGAAGTTTATAAAAGAAAAGCTTTAATTGCAGAAGCTTATCTTGTTGATACATCTAAGATAGAAACAGGAAAGGTTTATGGACTAATAGGTGAGACGCGCAGTTACTTTAAAGTTGAAAGAATTAATGGTGTGTTTGCGTGGGGCTTCAGATTAAAAGGTTCAAAAATTGAAGAAGGCATTCCAGTTAGTCTTCTACAACTATAATGGTGGTGCAGTATGACACAGCAAATATTAGTAAGAGTTGTTAATGCAACAAAATATTATTACAAAACTAAAAAACAGAATAAAATTATATCTTTGTTCAAATTAAATCGTTTAGATAGAGAAATTATTTTGAAGAATGTGACGGTACATCTATATCGTGGTGAAGTACTTGGCATAATAGGCGATGATGAATCAGGTAAAGAATTAATCAGCAGATTAATGACAAAGGAAATATCGCCCAACATAGGTAAAGTAACCAATAACGAACAAACATTTCTTGCTGATGTTTCGCATAAAGAAAATGATTTTCAAACTTTAAATGAATTGATTATAAGAACGCTAAGTTTATCAAAGGTTAGTGCTAAAAACATATCTAAGTTACAAGATGAGATTTTAGATTTTGCAGAGCTAAAAGATAAAGGTACTTCTACATGCCAAGAAATTACCCAAAGTGAGTATGCTCAATTACTTATTGGTATTAGTAATTATATGAAACCTACTGTAGCGATTTTTACAAACATCATTCAATATTTAAATGAATCATTTCAACAAAAATTTCATGATTTTTTAACAGAACAGAAAGAAAATGATAGAGCTGCAGTATTGATAGATGATCATGTTCATTCTATAGAGAAAATGAGCAACTATTTAATTTGGTTAACATACGGTCAAGTTAGAAAAGAAGGTACAGTGAAAGAAGTTTTAAATCACTATAGAGATTATTATAAAAAGTATAATCAACTTTATGACAAAGAACAAAAGTCGTTATATGATTTGAAATGGAGAATATCACAGCAAGAGTTACCAGTTGCACAAGGTGAAGGTTATAAAAGAATGCGCAAATATCAATACGGTAAAATACCTAAATCTATAGAAAAAATGTTATTTTACGGTACGACTTTTCTTATTGGCGCATCGTTAGCAGCATTATTCATGTTCTTGGATGTAGGAAATTTAAGTTCTAATAAAGAAGATACAACTAAACAAGTTATTGCTACGAACAGTAAGCCTGAATACATAGACAAATCAGCATATATATTATCATTAAAAGAAGATACAGAAGTACAATCATCATCTAAAGATAAAAATTATAAACTTCCTCAATATAGTTTCCTAGATGTCACTGGTGAAAATGAATCTAAATATAGACTAGAAATAGATAGTCAAGCTTATACAACAAATAAAAATAATTTATACTTCTTTAATCCAGCAGGCTTATACGAAGAAAAAAATTGGTCTGAATTAGAAGATTATGTGGATGATAATTATTTAAATTATATTGATTTTTATAATAGTTTTATGCATAAAAGCCATAAACAAGTATCTGAGACTATCAGACCAGAAAATGAAAATAGATTTAATGAGCAAATGGAAGGTCAAAAAGTCCATATGATTTTTGACAGCGACAATAAATTAATTGGCTTTACATTTGATATTAAAAATAAAGAAAAACTCATCAAAAAATATAATATTTCTAGTGATAATTGGGTCGTTAAATCAAGAGACGGGTATATGGTAGCAGACTTGAAAGCAAACAAATGGATCTTTATTCGATTATAGGAGGTTAATATGAACGAATTATTTGAACAACACATCAAGCATTTTCCACATATGATCAAATATTGCTTCTTTGAAGTTCGTTATCATTACAAGTACTATTTATCGGCGTTTGGTATAATGTTATTATTGCTTATTTTAACATTTGGACAACTGTTGATACGAGATACAATAGATATACAACGATCAACTTCATTCTTTAGACTTGTAGGATTTTTTGCTTATATATGGATATTTTTATCGTTATTTCACGCTGAGAAAACTGTAAGAAAGCAAGGGGCATTATACAATAGGTTATCTGTTCCTTATTATGTTGGGACATCTGCCCAAGTATTTTTAGCAATGTTAATGTTTCTTATAATTATTACAATTACAGGTATGGTATCTACAAACATGTCTGAAATAATAGATATTAATCATTTAGGATTTTTCTATTATTTAGTAATGGCATATATTTTACTTGTTCCATTAGCATCCATCATTGGTTTGCTGGGAAAATATTTCTATAAAACGAGATTTATTGTATTTGGTTTATTAATCATATTATTATTCATCGTGCCAGTTTTATATGTCCCGAATAATATGTATGCTGTTTGGGTAAATGTACTCAAGTTAAATCCATTATTTTATATTATTAATGGTTTCCAACAGACAATGATTTTAGGGAATGCTTCTGTAACCAATTTACCTTATCACATATTATTTTATTTTGAATTAGGTATTGTGTATTTAGCTTGGATAAATGTTAATAGAGCAGATAAAGTAAAATATTTTAAAGATTAAACTGAAGAAAAACCCCCTTTCAAAGTATGCAACTTAAACGTTGAAAACTTTGAAAGGGGATTTTTTATATGCTGAACTTTCTCGTGTCATATATTAATTATACTTCTAATTTTTTCATTAATTTTTCTTCTGTAAAGACCCAACCGATATATGAACTTGTGACTTTCATATCGTCATCTAGTAGTAGTATCGCAACGAATGGATAATGGCCATTTTTTAAATATCTTAAATCGATGAACCTTAATTCTGTCGTATGTTGATCTACTCTAGTAACTTCCCATCTATATATTGAACTGAAGTTTAAAAATGCTCTGAGATTTTTGTCGAATTTAGCATGTTCCATAATATGGTCGTTAGGGAAAGCTTGTCTTTTGAAGACATCATTAAATGAAACGTTACGACCGTAGCTTCGTCCAACATAATCGTGCGTTTCAGTTTGTATAGCAATGCGCCATTCCATAAAACGAATGGTTGGAGCTACGAAAATTTTCACTGGATTATGCTCTTGTTGGATTTGTTTTAAAGCTTGTTTCTTGATAGCATCTTGTAATATGAATCGTATCGCATAATAAAATGCCAGTGCAAGGTATAGTGTGCCGAATGCAACACCCGCATTCAATCCTAATGTCCAAAAAAGTATAGCAATCAAATGCGTAATGAATATGATAGGGTCGAAGGTATTTATAATACTTAATTGTATCCATTTGTTAGAAATTGGCCGGAGTGCTTGTGTACCATAAGAATTAAAAATATCTACAAAAACATGAAAGAATACAGCAAGCTGTGTCCATAACCAAATGTGTAATAAATTAACGCTTGGAAATATAACAAATATTAAAAATGATAAAATAAGTGGCCATAATAATGTAAAAGGAATAGAATGTGTGATTCCTCTATGGTTTTTTACATAAATAGCATTATTTTTAAACTTTAATACTGTATCTATATCAGGAATTTGAGAGCCAACCATAATACCAGTTGCAACTGCTGCAAACGTTGGTGTTACGTTTGGATCTAACGTTGCAAGGCCAGTTAAGGCTACACCCATAACGACATGTGTTCCAGTATCCATAAATTTCACCTCTTTACTTTAAGGTATATGATATATATTATATAGCATAAGTATAGAAATCTTAAAGCAATTAACCAGAAAGTAGTGTCAAAATGTTAGAAATAAATGAATTTAAGCACGATTTACTTAAATGGTTTGATGAAAATCAAAGACAAATGCCTTGGAGAGAAACTAAAAATCCATATTACATTTGGTTAAGTGAAGTGATGTTGCAACAAACTCAAGTTAATACTGTAAGACCATATTATAATGCTTTTATAGAACGTTTCCCTACAATTGAAGCATTAAGTACTACAAATGAAGAAGATGTCCTTAAATATTGGGAAGGTTTAGGTTATTATTCACGGGTTAGAAATTTTCATGAAGCGGTCAAAGAAGTCCACAACAAATATAATGGGAAAGTACCTGATGATCCAGAAAGCTTTCAATCCCTTAAAGGGGTAGGTCCATACACTAATGCTGCTGTTATGAGTATCGTACATAATCATCCATTGCCGGCAGTGGATGGAAATGTATTGAGAGTTTGGAGTAGGTTAACTTGTAACGATGCTGATATTGCGCAACCTAAAACAAAAAAATTGTTTGAAAAAGAATTGCAACCATTCGTAGAAACAAAGTCTGGTGATTTTAACCAAGCGATGATGGAACTAGGCGCTACAATCTGTACACCTAAAAAGCCTATATGTATATTATGTCCAGTTCAAAAGCACTGTGAAGCATTTGCAGAAGGTGTTGTTTTAGAATTACCAGTTAAGAAAAAGAAAATTAAGAAAAAAACAATTGATTATGACGTACTTTATATTACGAACCGAGAAGGTCAAATCCTTATACGTAAAAGAGATACTAAATTATTAAATGGTATGTGGGAATTTCCAATGTTTGAACAAGACACAAGTATTGATGCTATTGAAGATGAACTTGATGCTGTCATTACGATAGAGAATGAACCTGTTATACAAACTAAACATGTATTTACGCATATGACTTGGAATATGAAAGTATATAAGGCATACATGCAAAAAGAAAATATTAAACCACCTTATAAGTGGATGAACAAAAACGAAAAAGATACTTTGTCATTTTCTACGTCAATGACTAAAATTTTCACGCAAATGAACCAATTACTTTAACTAAAACATTATTTTAGATTATTTATTGAAGTATGATATAATAGCTTGGTAAATATTTAAAAGGTGGTGTGGAACATGGTCAAAGAATCCATACCAAAAGAAGGCCAAGTAATTAAGGTTCAAAGTTATAAACATGATGGTAATATACATCGTGTATGGTCTGAAACAACAATTCTTAAAGGTACGAGTCATGTCATTATCGGTGGAAACAATCGTACACTCGTAACAGAAAGTGACGGACGAACTTGGGTTACAAGAGAACCTGCGATTGTTTATTTCCATGCTGAATATTGGTTTAATGTCATTTGTATGTTCCGCGATGACGGTGTTTATTATTATTGTAATCTTTCTTCACCATTTGTTTGTGATGAAGAAGCAATTAAATATATTGATTACGATTTAGATATAAAAGTGTACCCAAGTGGGAAATATCATCTCTTAGATGAAGATGAATATCGTCAGCATATGAAACAAATGAATTATCCAAAAGATATTGATACAATTCTACGAAGAAATGTTGATATTCTACAACAATGGATTGAAAGGAAAAAAGGACCATTTGCGCCTGACTTTATTAAAGTTTGGCAAGAAAGATTTCATTCTATTGATAGACATTATCCAGGAGAATGAAAAAATTATACAGCCTAGCGATCTGCTAGGCTGTTTCGTTTTGATATTATGAATGGGGGAACAAAAATGATCAAAAGGTATTTACAATTTGTAAAGCCATATACTTGGCATATTGTAGGTACGATTATCATTGGGATTTTAAAATTTGGGATTCCTTTATTATTACCATTATTAATAAAATTCGTTATTGATGATGTAATAAATAATGGTGCACTATCAATTGGGCAAAAAACTGAAAAGTTAACTTATGCACTATTAATTATGGGATTTATATTTATAGTTTTAAGACCACCAATAGAGTACTTTAGACAATATCTAGCGCAATGGACATCTAACAAGATTTTGTATGATATTCGTAAAAAATTATATACACATTTACAGGCTTTGAGTTCAAGATTTTATGCGAACAACAAAGCGGGTGAAGTAATTTCACGTGTTATTAATGACGTTGAACAGACAAAAGATTTTATATTAACGGGGCTTATGAATGTTTGGCTAGACTTAGTAACAATTGTTATAGCATTAAGTATTATGTTTGTTTTAGATATTAAATTAACTTTTGCAGCAATTGCAATTTTTCCACTATTCATCTTTAGTATTTATTACTTCTTCGGAAAGTTAAGAAGGCTAACTAGAAAAAGATCACAAAGTTTAGCTGAGCTTCAAGGTTTTCTACATGAGCGAGTTTCTGGAATGTCTGTGATTAAAAGTTTTGCTATTGAAAAAAATGAAGAAAAAAGATTTGACGAACGTAACCGTAATTTTCTAACGAAAGCTACTGAACATACATTATGGAACGCTAAATCATTTGCTGTCATCAATACAGTAACAGATTTAGGGCCATTGTTAGTAGTAGGTATCGGAGGATTTTTAGTTATAAATGGACAATTAACAGTAGGGACTTTAGCAGCATTTGTTGCTTACTTAGAACAACTTTATGGACCGTTACGTAGACTAGTTTCTTCATCAACAACGTTAACTCAAAGTATTGCTTCTATGGACAGAGTTTTTCATTTATTTGATGAAAAATACGATGTTAAAAATACAGAAGACGCCGAACCCATTAAAATTACGAATGGTGATATTGAATTTGAAAATGTTTCATTTAAATATAATGAATATGACGATGATGTGTTACATCAAATTAATTTAAATATTAATAAAGGTGAAACAGTCGCATTTGTGGGCATGAGTGGCGGCGGTAAATCTACATTAATTAGTTTGATACCTAGATTTTATGATGTAACAGAAGGTAGAATTATGATAGATGAACATAACGTTAAAGATTTCACAACAGAGAGCTTACGTCATCAAGTAGGCATGGTTGAACAAGATAATATTTTATTCTCGGATTCAATTAAAGAAAATATATTATTAGGTAAACCAGACGCGACTGAAGATGAAGTCATTGAAGCAAGTAAAAAAGCTAATGCTCACGACTTTATTATGTCATTGCCTAATGGATATGAAACAGAAGTAGGAGAACGTGGTGTTAAACTTTCAGGTGGACAAAAACAACGTGTATCTATTGCGAGAATATTCTTAAATAACCCACCTGTACTGATTCTAGATGAAGCGACAAGTGCGTTAGATTTAGAAAGTGAAAAAATTATTCAAGATGCACTTGAAATATTAAGCGCTGAAAGAACGACTTTAATTGTTGCGCACAGACTTTCAACAATTACGCATGCAGATAAAATAGTCGTTATACAAAATGGAAATATTGAAGAAGTTGGTTCGCATAGAGAGTTAATGGAAGCTAGAGGCAGCTACTTCAATTTATACAATATACAATCTTTCGAGTAAAATTACATCCCCCTCTATCTAACTATGATATTATTAAGTTATCATAGTAGAAAAGAGGGGGAATTTTTATGACTTTTCTAAGTGTATTACAATTAATTGTGAACATATTATTTTTTGTTATTATAATTGGATTGTTAATCACGGGGGTAACACTTTATATAATAGACAAAAGACAAAAACATCATAGCGTATTAAGAAATTATCCCTTACTAGGGAGAGCAAGATACTTTTTAGAAAGTGTTGGGCCAGAATTAAGACAATATCTAATATTAAATGATAACGATGGCAAACCATTTTCTAGAAAGCAATATTTAAATATGGTAATGCCAGGTAAATATAAGAGTCGAATAGAAAGTTTTGGTTCTAAGAGACAATTTGAAGAACCAGGTTTTTATATTCAAAATTCTATGTTTCCTATAGATGTTGATGAATTAGAAATAAATCAAAAAGATATGATGTCTACTTATATTTATAATGTTGATAATGAAGGGTTATTTGATAGAAAAGAGTCACAAGTTAAAAAAACTGTAGAACCTTATAAATTAACGGAAACTAATGAAATGGTAATTGGTCCAGAATTAAAGCATCCTTTTGTAGTAAATAGATTAGTAGGCCAATCAGGGATGAGCTACGGTGCACTTGGTAAAAATGCTATAACTGCATTATCTAAAGGCTTAGCAAGAAGCGGTTCTTGGATGAATACAGGAGAAGGTGGTTTAAGTGACCATCATTTATCCGGAAATTGTGACATCATTTTTCAAATTGGCCCTGGATTATTCGGAGTAAGAGATAAAGCAGGTAACTTCGATGAGGATGAATTTATAGAGAAATCTAAAATAGAACAAGTAAAAGCTTTTGAACTAAAATTAGCTCAAGGTGCAAAAACAAGAGGCGGGCATATTGATGGCAAGAAGATAACGAAAGAAATTGCTGAAATTAGAAACGTGACGCCATATGAAACTGTTAACTCACCAAATAGATTTGAATTTCTACATAATAACCTAGAGCTATTACAATTTGTTGATAAGTTAAGAAATCTATCAGAAAAACCTGTAGGAATTAAAATCGTAGTAGGTAATATAGAAGACTTAAAAGATTTGATAAGCGAAATGTCAAGAAGTGGAATCATTCCTGATTTCATTACAGTAGATGGTAGTGAAGGTGGGACAGGGGCAACTTTTCAAGAATTGACGGATACAGTAGGATTACCACTGTTTACTGCTTTACCACTGCTTGACCTAGAACTCAAAAACAACGGAATTAGAGATAAAGTAAAAGTATTCGCTTCAGGTAAATTAATTACACCTGATCAAATTGCTATTGCATTAGGATTAGGCGCAGATTTAGTCAATGTTGCAAGAAGTTTGATGATTAATGTAGGGTGTATCATGGCACAACAATGTCATACTAATAATTGTCCGGTTGGTGTTGCAACTACTGACCCTAAAAAAGAAACAGCATTAGTCGTATCAGAGAAAGAATATAGAGTGTCGAATTATATTGTAAGCTTGCATGAAGGATTATTTAATTTAGCAGCTGCAGTTGGAGTTAAAAGTCCGAATCAAATAGAAGAAAAACATATACTCTATAGAAGTTATAATGGGCACGTGTTAAATGGTATACAGTATAAAAAATCTTTATATAATGAAAAAAGAGCAATATAATAAAAGAGACGGAGACATAAAAGTGTCTCCGTCTCTTTTTAAGATAAGTGTTAATATTGTAGCTTTGCCAGTCAAACTTATAAATCGAAATCTTCCTCAGCAATTTCTATATCACTATCTTCAGGGTGGAATTTAAAGTAACTTGATGAAAGTCTATCTAAATGTAAAATACTAGATTTGTAATCCAACATTGCTGAAATGACTTGCATTATGTTTTCTATATCATAATCATCTTGATCAGGGTTACTTGTGATTTCTTTAATGAAAATATCCATTAGCTCTTCTTTATATGGTTCTACTAGATGATCAGGCACATTATCGAGTTCGTGTTTTGCTTTTTGTGAGATACGAACGAGTATTTGTTCATGTAATGCCATCAATTCATCTAATTCAAATTTCATTTGTACTTTAAAGTCATCATCTAAATTATGAATATCATTTTCATACCGATTCATTTTTCTCAATACTTCATAGGCTCGCCTAGTTGCCATGATAGCTTCTTTAAATAGCACCTTTTTGCGCATTTGAGCAAATGCTTTTTTCTTAGAATAAGCTCTCTCTTCTTTATAGAAAAGATAAAACTGTTCTAACTTTACAATACGAGTTCTAATATTTTCTAAATCTTGTTTAACGTAATGAAATTCTGTTGTACCATTTAATACTAATCTGAACCATTTAAATATATCTGTAGAGATATTTAAAGAGTTATAATACATTTTAGTTTCAAATTTTGGTGGTAGAAAAGCAAAATTCACTATGAATGCACTTGATACACCTATCATAACGAGAGCAAATCTGTAGAATGCAGAAATATAGAAGTCGCCTTCATGATGCCCAAGTATGATTAAAGCTGTAACAACGGCTAAATTAGAAACGTGTTGTAAATTAAATTTATAAAGTATTGAAATAATAATAACCGCAGTAAGACCAATAAAGACTACATTGTTACCAAAAATAGAGAATATGGTAATGGCAGTAACCGCACCAATGATATTACCTTGAAATTGTTCTACTACTGTTTTAAATGATCGATAAACACTTGGTTGCATAGCTACCATTGCTGTAACCCCAGCTATGGAAGT
The DNA here is from genome assembly GCF_022386845.1 of Mammaliicoccus sp. C-M13. Classification (NCBI taxonomy): domain Bacteria; kingdom Bacillati; phylum Bacillota; class Bacilli; order Caryophanales; family Staphylococcaceae; genus Mammaliicoccus; species Mammaliicoccus sp. C-M13. Next base: position 132,505 of record NZ_JAJNHQ010000010.1, read on the forward strand.
AAGCATGACTGAACCTGGTAGTAAATTTGCTAGAAATATAGCAAGGACAATTGCGATACCTGTCTTAAATATTCTTGCCCCAAATTTCATAGAACCATTCCTTTTTGTTGTTGAAGAAAGCTTGTAACTTTATTCACAAGTCTATTATATATATAGGTTATACATTGTTTTTAAACAATTTTCAAGTTTATAGTTGAGATAAAGCGATATCTGCTGCTTTTATAGTTTCTTTTATATCCTCTTCAGTATGTTCAGTTGTTAAGAACCATGCTTCATATTTAGATGGAGCCAAATTGATACCTTGATTTAGCATAGATTTAAAGAATTTAGCAAACTTCTCACCATCTGTGTTTTCAGCTTGAATGTAATTTTCAACTTTTTCATCAGTGAAATAGATAGTCAAAGCACCTTTAATACGATTAATTGTAGCTTTAACATTATGTTTTTCAATTAATTCTAGAAGACCATCTTCTAATTGTTTACCTAGTTTATCTAAATAATCATATACATCAGGTTGTTCAAGAACTTCTAATAATGCAATTCCTGCTCTCATTGATAATGGATTACCAGCCATTGTACCAGCTTGATAAGCTGGACCTAAAGGTGCAACATGTTCCATGATTTCTTGTCGACCGCCATAAGCGCCGATTGGTAGTCCACCACCAATTACTTTACCAAAAGCAGTTAAATCAGGGTATACGCCCAGTAAGTCTTGAGCTGCACCATAATGGAAACGAAATGCTGTAATCACTTCATCGTAAATAACTAAGCCACCATGTTCGTGAGTAATATCATTTACAGCTTCTAAAAAACCTTCTTTAGGTTCAACCATACCAAAGTTACCTACAATAGGTTCAACTAGAACACCAGCAACTTGGTCGCCCCAATGTTCCATTGCTTCTTTAAATGATTCAATGTCATTGAAAGGAACTGTTATTACTTCTTGAGCTACACTTTTTGGTACTCCTGCGGAATCAGGCGTTCCTAATTGAGCTGGACCACTACCCGCTGCAACTAGTACTAAATCTGAATGACCGTGATAACAACCAGCAAATTTTATAATTTTATCTCTTTTTGTATATGCACGCGCAACTCTTATTGTAGTCATTACAGCTTCTGTACCTGAGTTGACGAATCTAATTTTTTCTAATGAAGGGATAGCTTCACGTAGCTTTTTAGCAAATGTAATTTCATATTCAGTTGGTGTACCTAGTAGTACGCCATCTTCTGCTGCTCCTTTAATAGCTTCAGTAATATGAGGATGAGCATGGCCCGTTATAATAGGGCCATAAGCTTGTAAATAATCTATGAATTTATTTCCATCTACATCATATAAATAAGCGCCTTTCCCTTTTTTCATAACTACAGGTGCTCCACCACCGACCGCTTTATATGAACGAGAAGGGGAGTTAACGCCACCTAAAATATATTCATCAGAAAGTGTCTGTAAATATTCACTATTTTTAAAATCCATTTTATCAACCTCTTTTGTTTTAATTATTTTCATATATATCGTATCATAAAATTAAGTATCTATCGTTGATAAGGAGTGTATATGATGACAAAAATTGGTGACAAATTTCCAGATTTTAATTTAAAGAATCAAAATGGTGAAACAATATCTAGTGAAGACTTAAAAGGCAGTAAATCTATTGTGTATTTTTACCCAAGAGATAATACACCTACATGTACTACAGAAGCATGTGACTTTAGAGATAATTCAGAAGATTTTAATGAATTGAATACTAAAGTATATGGTATAAGTGGGGACAGTGAGAAGAAACATTCTAATTTCTCAAACAAACATAGCCTAAATTTTGATTTGTTAGTAGATGAAGATTATCAATTATCTGAAAAGGTTGGTGTATATCAACTGAAAAAATCTTTTGGTAAAGAATCAATGGGGATAGTTCGAACTACATTTGTTCTTGATGAAGATAATAAAGTAATACATGTTATTGAAAAAGTTAAAGTTAAAACACAAATAGAAGACTTAAAAAACTTTTTGAAGGAATGATATAAATGAAGGTAGTTGCTTTGATGAAATTGAAGGATCAAGAAGAAAGATTAGTAAATGCATTTCCTAAAGTTGAATTTACTTTCTATAAGCATCCAGAATTAGCTGATAATAATGTATTAAAAGAAGCGGATGTATTGGTAGCTTATCATAGCGAAGTAGATGAAACCTTTTTAGATAAATGCAAGAACTTAAAATTGATAGCGTGGTTTGCTACTGGTGTAAATAATTTACCACTCGATTATATCGACAAAAGAGGAATTAAATTAACAAATGCTAGAGGCGTACACGCAATTCAAATTGCAGAGTTTATTTTTGGTTACATATTTAATGATATAAAACTATTTAAAGAAACATATGAAGCGCAAAAGAACCATGAATTTAAACATAAGTTAAATCCCGGTTCTATCTATAATAAGACAATCCTATTTTTAGGGACTGGCAAAATTCCTGAAAGAACTGCACGTATTGCGAAAGCATTTAATATGAATGTGATTGGTATAAATACAACAGGTCACAAAGTAGATGAATTTGATGAAGTATATTCTATAGAAGAAAGAGGTAAAGTTTATCATAAAGCAGACTTTATTGTGAATGTATTACCTGAAACAGATAACACGGTACATTTATTAGATGAACAAGACTTCAAATCTATGAATGATGATGTACACTTTATTAATGTAGGAAGAGGAACTGTAGTCTCTGAAGATGTGTTAGTAAAAGCATTAGAAAATAAAGAAATACGACATGCTTCTATAGATGTTTTTGAAATTGAACCACTGCCGGAGGATTCAAAGCTATATGATATGGAAAATGTTACGATAACCCCACACATCACGGGTAATGACAATCGTAATATGGAGAGATGTGCAGATATATTAATAGAAAATCTCAATAAAATGATAGAAAATGATAATAGCGAGTTAAATAATGAAGTGAATATTCAGTCAGGATATTGATTAATTGTTTGACAAAGCACTGTTATAGGGGCTATATTATAAATAATAATCATTATAAATTAGAAGGTGGGTGAAAGGATGCAGCATAGTACAGAAGATGTTGAACATTTATTAGAAGATGCGATTGGAACATTGAGAAGTACAGGCGTAAGAATAACACCACAACGTCAATCTATTCTTCAATATTTAATAGAAGCAGATAGTCATCCTACAGCTGATGAAATTTATCAGTCACTTTCACCACAATTTCCAAATATGAGTGTTGCTACAGTTTATAATAACTTGAAAGTTTTTAAAGAAACTGGACTTGTTAAAGAATTAACATATGGTGATGCATCAAGTCGTTTTGATTTTGAAACACACAACCATTATCATATCATTTGTGATCAATGTGGAAAGATTACTGATTTCCATTATCCGAGATTAGATGAAGTTGAACAACTAGCTCAACATGTAACAAGTTTTTCTGTTACACACCACAGAATGGAAATATATGGTGTTTGTCCGGAATGTCAAAGTAAAAATAAAAACAAATAAAAAAGCTAAAGACTTTAGGTCTTTAGCTTTTTTATTTATGTTCTTCAGTATTATTATCCTGTTCGGCTTCTTCTAACTTCTTAGATTTACGTTTGTTGTTGTAATCTTGATTAAAAGTTTTTCCTTCTAAGTTCTTATCTAGAGTTAAAGGTTGATTACAATTTGCACAGATATCTGCTCGACCCAACATCTTAGTATATTGATCACAGTTTGGACATTTAACTTGTATTGTTCTCGAACTAAGCATCCCAATCCAGAAATAAACAATAAATGATAATCCTAATGCCAGCATACCAAGTACTAAGAAAATACTAAAAACAATTTGACTCTTGAAATAGTAAAAGAAGAATACACCTATATACATTATTATCATTCCTAAGAAGATTAATCCTAATGCAAAAGATCTTATTCTATTTATTTTACTAGTAGGTTTTTTACGAAATAGCTTCAATTCTATTCCCTCCACACTATTTAATACTGATAAAGTATAGCATATTTTCTATTATGATATATAGTGGCTTTTAAAGTGAAATAATATACATATTTGTTTGAATAAATCGTTGACGTTCTCTATATAACTTGATATTATAAAAAAGTCGTCGAAACACATAGACGAACACAACTTATAGAATTTGTTAAAAAGGTTAATAAAGTGTAAATTTGATGCTTGAATTTAACGAAATAACAATGTAATATAAATTATGCAAGTGAGTTACTTCGCAATTAACAACTTGAAAGATTGTTTCTAGCGAAAAAAACAAATTAAAACTTTTTAAAAATAAAGCTTGCATCGAAATAAAATAACTGGTATAATTGATTCTTGTAGCGGTTAAAAATGAACATTGAAAACTGAATGACAATATGTCAACGTTAATTCCAATAATTGAGTACTGAAAGTACTTCAAAGAGTGATTGGCTTAACCA
>NZ_JAJNHQ010000011.1:0-128880 GCF_022386845.1 Mammaliicoccus sp. C-M13
GCCACGAAATTAGCATCATGCTAGCAAGTTAAGCGAACACTGACATGATAAATTAGTGGTTAGCTATATTTTTTTACTTTGCAACAGAACCGAAAATAATCTCTTCAATTTATTTTTATATGAATCCTGTGACTCAATGATTGTAATATCTAAAGATTTCAGTTCATCATAGACAATGTTCTTTTCAACATTTTTTATAGCAAATTGATTAAATAAATTCTCTAATTTCTCCCGTTTGATTTCACTACCATAGATTATATTATCATTGATATAGTCAATGAATAATGACAAATTATCACTCATAACAGTCCCAACCCCTTTATTTTGATAGACTAATTATCTTCATCATTGTAAAACAAATTACACCCTTTAAATTTAACTCAACTTAAATATCGACAAATTAAAAAACAATAAAATTACTTGAATATTATTCATAATATATTAACAACTTTATTATACTGCTCTTTATATATAAAATCATTAATAATTAAACAAGCCTTAAAATATTTAACTTTTTTGTGATTATTACACATTATCTTATCTGCTCTTTATCACCATAAAAATAGAAAAAACAAGATTCCTAAAGAATATAGGAATCTTGTTTCAGACTGTGGACAAACTGATTTTTTATCAGTTAGCTTATTTAGAAAGTTTTATTTAAATTACAGTTTCTATTTTTATTAGATCACAATTTTATTTTAGCTCTTGTTCAAGTAATCATTTTTCGCCAAAAACTTTATACTGAATAGCTTCTACATTAAATACTTTGTCAATGAGATCATCTACATCTTTAAATTCAGAATAATTTGCATATGGATCTATAAAATAAAATTGTGGTTCTTTACCAGAAACATTAAATATTCTTAATATTAAATATTTCTGCTTATATTCTTTCATAGCAAACATTTCATTTAGCGACATAAAAAATGGTTCCTCAATACTAGAAGATGTAGATGTTTTAATTTCAATAAATTTTTCTACAGCTTTATCTGTATTTGTTGGATCAAAAGCTACTAAATCATAGCCATGACCGTGTTGAGAGCCTGGATTATCATTTAAAATATTCCTAAACTGTTCTTTCTTATCTTCGTCTATTTTATTATCAATTAGCTCATTAAAGTAATTTAGCGCTAATTTTTCTCCAACTTTACCGGTTAATTTATTCTCTTTATTTGATTTTTCAATTTCTGAATCATTTTTAGTAGTCTTTGATACACCTTTTTTATATTTTGGAATTATTCCTTTAGGTGCTTCCACTTCCTTGAGTGTCTTATCTTTTTGTGCTGTTCTAATTTCTTCAATTTCGCTGTCTTCCTGTATTTCGTCTATGCTATTGACCAAGCTATCATAGGATGTTTTTGTAACTTTTGAAGCTAATTCATTAAATAGTTCTAAAAATTTCTTTAAATCCTCTAGCATATCTTCTTCTGTGAATCCTTCATTCAAATCATAATATTTGAATCTTATTGATCCATGAGAATATCCTGATGGATAATCATTTTTTAAATCATAAGATGAATCTTTATTTTCTGCGTAATAAAATCTTCCAGTATTAAATTCATTTGATGTAATATATTTATTGAGTTCGGAAGATAAAGTTAATGCTCTTTGTTTTGCAGCATTTTTATCCCGCGGAAACATATCACTTATCTTTGACCATCCTTGATTCAAAGATAAGTATATGCCTTCTCCTTCCGGATGAAAAAGATATACCAAATAATATCCATCCTTTGTTTCTTTTGTTATATTCTCATCATATATTGAAATCCAAGGAACTTTACTATAGTTCCCAGTAGCAACCTTCCCTACAACTGAATATTTATCTTCTTTTATATGCACTTTTAACTGCTTGGGTAACTTATCATGTGGTATGTCAACAAAAACTTAGACAGAATTCATAAGTTTATAAGAGGTTGGCGTTTGATAATTTAATCCTGCATGTATTCTTTCATTGTTATACCAGTTTATATACATTTTTAATTCAATTTCTAATTGTTCTATCGTATAGAATCTTGTAGTATTTATGAATTCTGTCTTTACTGCTTTAAATATTGTTTCTGCTACTGCGTTATCATATGGATTTCCCTTACGGCTTAAAGAACGGTTAATATTGAATACATCAATTACTTTATCGATTAATTGATTATCAAATTCTCGTCCTCTATCTGTATGGATATAGCTTATATTAAATAGATTTGTTTCTATACTTGCTAATGCTTTGAATACTAAGTCAGCGTTTTTGCGTTGTCCTACACTATAGCCTATAATCTCACGATTATATAAATCACTAAATAAGCATACATAATGCCATCTATTGTCCACACGGACATAAGTTAAATCTGAAACAATGTATTTATACTGTTTATGGTTTTTAAAGTTACGATTTAAATGATTCTTGGTAGTAGATTGGTTTACCTTGCTTGATGTTACTTTAAATTTCATCTTTGTATAAGTAGAAACTAAGTTTCTTTGTTTCATTAATACACCAATCTTACGCCTAGACACATATAGTCCTCGTTTCGTTAAGGCAATTTTTATTTTACGTGTACCATAACATCGTCGATTAGAAATGAATATATCTTCAATTTCATCTGCTAATATCTCATCATTGTTTTCTTTATTAACTTTATGTTGATTATTTTGGTGGTAATAGTAGGTACTTCTTGGCATTTGTAGGACTTTGCACATTGCTGATACTGAATATTTGTGAGTATTCTTATTTATCACATCTATTTTCGTCCGATTATCAGCGCGGCTTGCTTTAAAATATCGTTTTCCATTTTTAGCTGTTTATTTTCTTTTTCTAGTTCCATCATTTTCTTTTGTTCTTTTGTAAGATTATCTTTGTGCTCAAAAGAACCAGAGGTTTTTGCTTGATTAATCCATCGATCTAATGCAGATGGGGTTAAATCATATTCTCTAATAATTTCAGATCTTGGTTTTTCATTAAGGTATAAATCAACCATTTGCTGTTTGAATTCATTACTGTATTCTCTACGCTCTCTTCTCATAAAAAGACCACCTACTTTCTTAATTTTAACAATACTTATCTTTAAAGAAGTTGTCCAATTAAGTGTAGACGGTCCACATGGACTAAAGTTTTATATAGATCACCTTTATCCCAATCAGATTTTTTAACTACATTATTGGTACGTTTCTCTTTAATTAATTTAAGGACCTGCATAAAGTTGTCTATCATTTGAAATTCCCTCCTATTATAAAATATATTATGTCTCATTTTCTTCAATATGTACTTATTTATATTTTACCGTAATTTACTATATTTAGTTGCAGAAAGAATTTTCTCAAAGCTAGAACTTTGCTTCACTATAAGTATTCAGTATAAAGAATATTTCGCTATTATTTACTTGAAATGAAAGACTGCGGAGGCTAACTATGTCAAAAATCATGAACCTCATTACTTATGATAAGCTTCTTAAAAACATAACAGCAATTCACATAAACCTCATATGTTCTGATACATTCAAAATCCCTTTATGAAGCGGCTGAAAAAACCGCATCATTTATGATATGCTTCCCCACGCATTATCTTAAATGCTCTATACACTTGCTCCATTAACACAACTTTCATCATTTGGTGTGGGAAGGTCATTTTACTGAACGATAGGGCGTAGTTGCTGCGTTGTAGTACTTTACTATGTAGTCCGTTTGATCCCCCGATGATAAATGTTATATGTGAGTTACCTCGCGTCATGAGGTTATCTATTTCTTTGCTTAGTTGCTCGCTTGTTAACATCTCCCCTTCTATTTCCAGAGTAATAACGTGACTGTCTGCTTTAATTTTAGACATGATTCTGTCCGCTTCTTTTTCTTTCATAATCTCTATATCTTTCTCACTCATATTATCTGATGCTTTTTCGTCTGCTACTTCGATTAATTCGGTCTTTGTGTAGGCTCCTAGTCTCTTGTTATATTCATCTACTGCTTGTTTCCAGTATTTTTCTTTCAGCTTGCCTACTGTAATAATTGTGATTTTCATCTTTATCCACCTTTATACATTGTCTTAAAAGTTATCCACAGGTTATTAACTTATGCACAGTTCAGTTATCATTATATCAACATTTTAAAATTTTTGTTCTCTTTTTTAAAATTCTGTAAGTTATTTTTATTCATTTAGTTATGATTTATCCACTGTTTTTTATGCAATGTGGATAACTTTGTGGGCAAGTACATGGTTTATACACAATTTGTGGACAGTTGTGTATAACTGTGTTTATTCCTGTGCACAAAATAAAAAGATATCCCCAACCGCTAAATTGGGGATATCTTTTAGTTATAAGTAATATATTGGTGTTGCTTTTTCTTTATCTGTATCACATAACGTGACTTCTTTTTTCGTATCTATATCATGTTCGTTAAGTATTTGACCCACGCTCATTCTCGCTAAGTCTTTCATGTTATTGTCTTGGCTTAAATGAGATAAATATATACGCTTTGTATTACCTGTTATAACATCGCACATTGCATGTGCTGCGTCTTCGTTTGATACGTGTCCCATATCGCTTAATATACGTTGTTTCGTCTGCCATGGGTATCTTCCCATTCGCAACATATCTACATCATGGTTACTTTCGAATACGAAGGCATCACTGCCATGTATCATACCTTTCATTCTATCTGATACATATCCTGTATCGGTAATCATTGTTAGCTTTTTGTAGTCGTTGTTGAATATATAGAACTGCGGGTCTATCGCATCGTGTGACACGCTAAATGATTCGATATCTATACCTGCTAATGTCTTTGTTTCAAATGGTTCGAAGTTGAACTTTTGATCTAGCGGTATGTTTTTATCTTTTGCTTCTATTTTCTGCCATGTCTTCTTATTAGCATAAATAGGTAGTTTATATTTTCTTGCGAGAACGCCTAGCCCTTTAATGTGATCGATATGTTCATGCGTCACTAAGATGCCTTCTAAGTCGCTAATGCTTCTATCTATTTGTTGAAATAAACCTTCTATCTTTTTACCTGTTAATCCAGCATCTACGAGCAGGCTTCCTTTATCTGATTCTATATAAGTGGCATTTCCTGTACTGCCACTTGCGAGTACGCTCATTGCGATCACAAGTGTTCATCTCCTTTAATTACTGCTTTTTAAAACTATGATTCTTCTAATACAGTTGATTCTGGCTTAATAGCGTCAACATATAGCAAGGTCGTCTTTTCTTTTTCATCTTCTTTAGATTTCACTTTAACTTCCCAACTTGGAACAAGTACTTGTCCACCTATTTCTTTTACAACACTATAATAGCCTAACCTTACAGATTCTACTGTATCGCCTTTTGTTAAATATGTGTTGTAATATAAGGTTTCTAAAGCTGTCCTTGCATCGACTACTTTTTGTTTACTATTGTTATCACCTGTACCAGGTTTTAACTTATCTAAATATGTTTGAGTAAAGTTCTTAACTTTTCCATTTTCGATGTTAAAGACAATTTCACCTTTACTATTATTCAATATAGGGAAATCATCATAGCTTTGTTCGTATATGACTTTATTTTTATCTTTATTATTCTCTTTTTGATGATATTCTTTACCTTTATAGGCTTCTTTATTAATTAGAGTTTTAAATGTCTGCTCTTTGCTGTCTTTTGTTAAATTTTCATCATCTAAATCTTTGCTAATTTTTGTATCTTTTTCTGATAATGTATAAACCCCTTCTAGGTCATTTGAAGTGAACGATTTACTATCAGCTGTGATAGCTTGCATTTCTTTATTTTTATAGCTTGGTAAATTCGGTAAATCAATACCTTCTTTTGTAAAGTTCACGTCAGATTGATCATTTGATTCTTGGACAATAGAGTTATTCACTTTATTAAAATAAACAAGAACCAGTCCTATATCAATGAGAATAAATACGATAATGAAGAGTGTTTTGGCATGTTTCCAATCCATTATTTTAACCCTCCATTCTCGTACTGTTTCCATTCGCCATCATATTTTACATACCATTTAGGCGTGAATTCTATTGTATCTTGTAGGTTATCAATATCATCAACTGGTAACGATAAATCATAACCTATAGCAAAATTGGTTACTTTATTAAAATCTATTTCAGCATTTGAGGCTAAATTGAAACGAACTTCTTCTGCTGTTGGTATCTCATCTGACTCTTTCTTAGAAGGTACAGCGACACCAGTTGTAATGAGCCCTCTATTATATTCTGTAATTGTATCTCTACCCCAAGAAGCTTCAATTGAAGAAAGATTATCTTCATCAAATACAGGATAGTTATTTAAGAACATTTTATAATTGACATTACTTTTTTTCGGGTCTGTATCAAATAAGCGAAACTCATCTGTAAATCCAGCATGTTCGTTAATAAATTTAAATGAATTAGATATCGATTTAGAAAGATTGTTTATGTTGTTTTCATCTTCAGATAAATTTGTATAACGGTATGTTTGTTTCTTTTCGTTTACTGTCGCTATACCTGTATTGTTATTATAAGTTGAAACGTGATTATCATTATTACGAGCAATAACTGAATCACCTAAGATTACATCATTTAAATCCGATACCGAAATTTTGTTCGATACATATCGATAAATATTGATGTTATCTGCTGTTTCAGGTGCGTATATCTGATTGATTTCATCCGTCGTATTCTGGTTTGTAATAATACTTGTATAAGGCTTAAATTTAGATGCCGCCTCTTTATTTATTTTATCAAATTCATGACTTTTAATCGTCGTTTGTAGCTTAATTGCTTTTTGTTTGTTTTCACTTAATAAATATACATTCGCTCGATCTGTTGATTTCGTATCTACAAGTATTCTATCAAAATTAATTTTAGGGTAATTGCTCATGCTCAGTCCTAACACTTGATTTAAATACATCTCACTCGGCAAACTATCTGGGAAGTCTAAAATCGTATATCTTTCTGATAAATCATCTAACTGCACAGCTGATTCACTCGATAAGATATCTACTTTCTTTACATCTTTATCTAACATAACATCTATTATCTTCTTGATTTCTTCAACGTTAGACGTCCCTTTCAGATCCGTGCCATTTCGATTAATAATTCTTAAAGGCATGATAACACTATCTATAGGTTTACTTATTTTAGGTCCAATGGCAGGTGTTTCAGCGTTCATATCGGATTCTAAGTCAGTTAACTCGGGCGTAAAAGTCCATACGCGATATGTCATGAAAACACTGAAGAATACGAATATGATGAGTATAACAGATTTAAAGACTTCTTTATTACCCATCCCAATCACCAAACTCATCTTCCATTATTTCACATGGTAATGTGATATAAATCGATGTACCTTGGCCTTCTTTACTATTTGCCCATATTCTACCATTATGGGATTCTACGATTTCCTTAGTAATTGCAAGACCTAAACCAGTACCGCCCATTTTACGTGTTCTTGCTTTATCGACTCTGAAGAATCGATCGAATATTTTATCTACTTTATTAACAGGAATACCAATACCATTATCTTTAATTTGTATTGTCATTCTGTTATATAACGTATTTTGTTTCACATGAAACTCGACACGTTTTTTAGATTCTTGTGAGTATTTAATCGCATTTGTTATGACATTATCAAATACTTGTGTCATCTTATCAGGATCAATTTCTACAAATAGTCCTTTAACTGGTATGTCACGTACAAACGTAACATTTTTACCTTGTGTCATTTCATGACGATTTATAATTTTATTGATAAACATGTTGAAATCAATTAGTTCTGTATTCATTTGCTCGCCTGAATTATCCATTTTAGATAATTGAAGTAAATCGTTTACTAGACGAATCATACGGTCTGTTTCTTCTCTCGTAACATTTAAGAACGTAGGTGCAACTTCTGGATCACGCCAAGCGCCTTCTTCTAGAGCTTCAATATAACTTCTCATAGAAGTTAAAGGTGTACGCAATTCGTGTGAAACATTCGCAACAAATTCACGTCGTTCATTTTCAAGAATATGTTGTTCTGTTACGTCATGTAAGACGGCAATGTAACCATTTATAAACCCAGTATCTTGAATAATTGTACTGAAGTTAACACGTACGATTAGACCTTCCTCTTCGTTAATATCGATAACAAAACTATCATTATTTTCTTGTAAATCATCCAATGAATAGTCTTCATCAATGTTTAAGACATCTAATATATGTTTAGATTCAACTTCTCCACGTTCTAAACCAAGCATCTTAAGCGCCATCTCATTAATAATACGAACACGACCTCGACGGTCAGTAGCTAAAACGCCATCGCTCATATGTGTAATAACTGAGTCTAGTCGACGTTTTTCACTTTCTGTATTCGCTTGTGCTTCTTGTACACGTTTAGATAAGTTGTTAAATGAAAGGGCTAGTTCGCCGATTTCATCATTACCGTATATTTTTACACGCTGTGTATAGTTACCTTTAGACATTTCGAACGTCTGGTTACGCATGTCTGATATTGGTTTCGTAATTGTTCGCGCAATAAAGAAACCGAGTACGATTGTGATTAATAATGAAATAGCTGTACCGATAATAAAGATCTGGTTAATGTTATTTAATTGTTCGTAAACAGAATCAATATCCGATTCAACATAAATATCCCCTACAACTTTATCGTCATAATATACGGGCATATTTTTAATCCACACTCTATTTTTATCTGCAGAATCATTTTTCAAGACAATTTTGTCGTTAGCTTTTCCTAATGATAATGCCTTTTGAACAGAGCTATCGTTTACTTTCTGGTTGACGGTATTTTGGTTTGTGGCTTTAGATGTCGCGACAATAATTTGGTCTTCATCGATAAATCGAATTTCATCAATTTCTGTGCGATTTGCATAATCATCTAAAATGACTTGTATTTCTTTTTGGAAATTTCGGTCTGGATCTTCCGAATTGTATGCTTTCTTGATGTTGTAATTAATCTGTTTAACATGCTGTTCGATATTCGTCTTAAAGTTACGCGTCATTTCTTTTTCTAGACTGTTCGTAAAGTATAATCCGATTATTTGCATACCAATAATAATTAATAAAACATATATTACAACAAGTTTAATGTGGAGGGATTGGAATTTTTTTAACCAGTTCATAGCATCATCCTACTCTTGAGTTTGCAGGAAGTAACCCACGCCTCTACGCGTTACAATGTATTCTGGATGAGATGCATCATCTTCAATTTTCTCGCGTAGACGACGTATTGTAACGTCCACAGTTCTTACATCTCCAAAGTAATCATAACCCCATACAGTTTGTAGTAAATGTTCACGTGTCATGACTTGTCCGATATGTTTCGCTAAGTAATGGAATAATTCAAATTCACGGTGCGTTAATTCGATATCTGCGCCACGTTTTTTAATTGAATATGCATCTGGATATACTGTAATATCTTTAATGACTATTTCGTTTGTTTCTTCATCTTCTGTTTGGCTAGGCTGTGAATAATGTCTACGTAAGTTAGCTTTAACACGTGCGATTAATTCTCGTGTTGAAAAAGGTTTCGTTACATAGTCATCTGCACCTAGTTCTAGTCCTAAAACTTTATCTATTTCTGAATCTTTAGCTGTTAACATAATAATAGGCATGTCGAATTTTTTACGTACTTCACGACAAACTTCCATACCATCTCTACCTGGTAACATAATATCTAATAAGACAATATCTGGTTCTTCTTCATATATTAGGTCTACTGCGTCATTACCGTCATATGCGCAATAAACATCATAACCTTCTTTTTTTAAATTAAATTCTAGTATGTCTGCAATTGGTTTCTCATCATCAACGACTACTATTTTTCTAGCCATAGCACTAACCTCATTTCTTTTTGAAAGTAAGTATCTTCGAGCACAGATTTGTGCATGATATCCTATACTATAATTTAACACTATTTGATGATTAATTCTATTGTTTGCCGTTATTCAATGGCAAATAACATAAAAAATGCTTATCGTTATTACGATAAGCATTAAAAGCGGTCCCGACGGGAATCGAACCCGCGATCTCCTGCGTGACAGGCAGGCATGTTAACCGCTACACCACGGGACCTAATATGTATGAAATTGAAATGGTGACCCCTACGGGACTCGAACCCGTGTTACCGCCGTGAAAGGGCGGTGTCTTAACCGCTTGACCAAGGGGCCTTCATAAGCACAAAATTGATTATAGCATGGTCTTTAAAGAATGACAAGATTTTATTTTAATTTTTTTATATAATATATTTAGGAACATTATAAAGGGATGATGATATGGAAGAAAAGCTCACAATAAAAAAGGGACATCGTAAATTAAGTAAAGGTGAGATTATAAAAAGACTAATTTTTATAACAATCGGCAGTGTCTTAATGGGTATTGGTTTAGAGTTATTTTTAGTGCCGAATAAATTATTAGATGGCGGTATAGTTGGCATAGCTATTATATTAAGTCACTTAACTAATATGAAACTTGGTCTTTTTATATTCTTATTGAATATTCCATTTTTCTTTTTAGGATATAAACAAATAGGTAAGACTTTTACGATATCAACGGTGTATGCAATTACAGTCCTTTCCGTTACAACAGCTTATTTACATCATTTTGAACCTTTTATTAGAGAAATATTTTTGGTTACAATTTTTGGTGGTGCAATTATTGGTTTGGGTGTTGGGTTAGTAATTAGATACGGCGGATCATTAGATGGTTCTGAAATCAGTGCCATTCTTATTAGTAGTAAAGCGCCATTTTCAGTTGGAGAAATTGTTATGCTAATCAATTTTTTCATATTCGCTGCAGCAGGATTTGTTTTTAATTGGGAATCAGCGATGTTTTCAGTAGTAGCTTATTTTATTGCCTCTAAAATGATAGACGTTACTGTACAAGGTTTTGACGAATCAAAAGCCGTATGGATCATCAGTGATACATATCGAGACATAGGAGAAGCTATAAACGACCGTTTAGGCAGAGGCGTAACATATTTAAACGGTGAAGGAGCTTATACAGGAGAAGATAAAAAAGTATTATTCTGTGTAATAACGAGATTAGAAGAATCTAAGCTAAAAGATATCGTAACAGAAATAGATAATACAGCCTTCTTATCAATCGGAGATGTAAGTGAAGTAAAAGGTGGACGGTTTAAAAAACGTGAAATACACTAATTAATAATGAAATACAATTCGATATTGATTGTCGTTATTAGAAAAAGAAGCCATATAGCAGGTGTTGTATGGCTCCTTTTTTTAAGGGTTCTCAGTTTTAAGTTGTAACGGGCAAGTTATTGTCTTTTCTCAGTAAACGTGTCAATAACGAGGGCCTTGTTGACTTTTCTCGATAGTCTTGTCAATAAGGAAGCAATATATTGCACGTGGACCTCGTCTTGCAACATCTACTCCCTTATTTACTCAAACAAAAACGCTGAGACAATTAATTTGTCTCAGCGTTTTCGATTTAAAAATTTATTAGTCCCATAAGTTTTCTAATAGGTTTGTTTGGTTTCTATCTGGCCCAACTGAGAAGATAGAGATTTTAACGTTACATAATTCAGAAATACGCTCTAAATAACGACGAGCATTTTTTGGTAATTCTTCTAATGAACGACATCCTGTAATATCTTCTTCCCAACCTGGTAGTTCTTCAAAGATTGGTTTACAACGTTCTAATTCATTTAAGTTTGCTGGGTATTCTGTGATTTCTACACCATCAATTTCGTATGCTGTACAGATTTTAACTGTTTTAAGGCCTGTTAATACGTCGATTGAGTTGATTGATAAATCTGTAATACCACTTACACGACGTGAATGACGTAATACAACTGAGTCAAACCAACCAACACGACGTGGACGTCCTGTAGTTGTTCCGTATTCACGACCTACTTCACGGATATGATGACCATCTTCATCAAATAATTCTGTTGGGAATGGGCCATCTCCTACACGTGATGTGTATGCTTTACATACACCGATTACTTTAGATACGTAAGTTGGTCCAACACCGCCACCAACTGTAACGTTACCTGCAATCGGGTTGCTTGATGTAACAAATGGGTATGTGCCGTGGTCAATGTCTAACATTACACCTTGAGCACCTTCGAATAATACTTTTTCATCATTAACGAAAGCATCGTCTAATAATTTAGCTGTGTCTGTAACATATTGTTTCAAGCGTTGACCTGCTTGGTAATATGTTTCAAAGATTTCATCAAACGTGAAACCTTCAGCGTTAAACATTTTTTCAAATAATTCATTTTTATATTCAAGATTTTGTTTTAAAAGTTTTTCAAATGTTTCTTTATCTAATAAATCAGCCATACGGATACCGATACGTTGTGCTTTATCTACATACGCTGGACCAATACCTTTTTTCGTTGTACCAATTTTATTATCTCCACGTTTTTCTTCTTCTAATTCATCTTGTTTCAAATGATACGGTAAGATAACTTGAGCACGGTTAGAAATTCTTAAATTGTTTGTTGCTACACCGCGTTCATTTAATGCGTCTAATTCTTTCAATAAAGCTACTGGATCTACTACTACACCGTTACCGATAACACTTGATTTTTCTTCATAAAAAATACCTGATGGTACTAAGTGTAATTTATAAGTTTCTCCGTCAAATTTAATTGTGTGACCTGCATTATTACCACCTGAAAAACGCGCAATAATATTTGCATCTTCAGCTAAGAAATCTGTAATTTTACCTTTACCTTCGTCTCCCCATTGCGTCCCAACTACTACGATTGATGACATGTGAGCACCTCCGCTTTTTCTCATTAACCATTAAGTATTCTATCAGTCCTATACTTAAAATGCAAACTAAAAACGAACATTAATTTATGGTGTTAATTTACATTTTAATATTCTAAAAATTTGCATTAAGAAAGCTTTAACCATGGTAGTTACAAGGTTTTATCCTGAAAATTATATGCTTCAAAACACAAACGAAACAATAATTAACTGTCATTTCACGAAACAAAAGACGTACATTTATTACAAAGTCATAATAAATGTACGTCTTTTGGGTTAAAAACTTTTTTTATCCGAATTCCATACCGGCATGTTGATAATCTATATCTGTAAATTTGTTATATTGTTTCATGAAGTGCAATTTAACGGTTCCTGTCGGGCCGTTACGTTGTTTTGCGATAATAATTTCTATTTCACCGTTTTCATCTTGTGCACCTGCATCTACCGCTTCACCATCTTCATCTTCTCCACCACGAGAATAATAGTCATCACGGTATAAGAAAGCCACAATATCCGCATCTTGCTCGATAGAACCTGATTCACGAATGTCACTCATCATCGGTCTTTTATCTTGTCGTTGTTCAACACCACGAGATAACTGACTCAATGCGATAACAGGACATTCTAATTCTCTCGCAATAGCTTTAAGCATACGTGAAATCTCTGATACTTCTTGTTGTCTATTATCAGAACTACGTGAACCACTACCTTGAATCAACTGTAAATAGTCGATCACAATCATGTCTAATCCGTGTTCTTGTTTTAATCTTCTACACTTAGCTCTTATGTCAGTGATACGGATACCTGGTGTATCATCGATGAATATTTTAGTACGTGATAATTTACCAACAGCTACTGTAAACCTACTCCAGTCTTCTTCCGTCATAGAACCAGTACGCAATCTATTAGAGTCTACGTTACCTGTACTACAAATCATACGTGTCGCTAGCTGGTCTGCACCCATCTCTAATGAGAATATACCGACTGAGAATAAGTTCTCGTGAGTAGCAACTTGTTGGGCAATATTTAATGCGAAGGCAGTCTTACCTACAGAAGGTCTCGCAGCAATAATAATTAAATCGTTGCGGTTAAAACCTGCTGTCATCTGATCTAAATCACGATATCCAGTTGGTATCCCCGGGGTTTGACCACTATTTTGATCTAACTGTTCAGCATTATCGAACACAATACCTAAAACATCTTTAATATCTTTGAAACCTTCTGTCCCTCTAGTAGCAGATATCTCTAAAATTCTCTTCTCTGCATCACCTAATAGTGACTCTAAATCAAGCTCTGGATTATACCCATCTTCAGCAATACTATCTGCTACACGAATTAATTGACGCTTAACAGCATGTTTAAACACAATATCTATATAGAAATGAACGTTTCTAGTTGTTGGTACATTGTTTGCTAATTCAGCTAAATAAGCCGGTCCACCAGCTTCTTCTAGCAAAGACTCAGCTGCTAATTCATCCATCAGGGTAACTGAATCAATTTCCTTATTCTGTTCATTTAACATCAACATAGCTCTAAATATATGTTGATGATTAGCTCGATAGAAAGCTTCAGGTATTAATGTTTCACCTGTTGAGTTAATCAGTTCAGGATCAATTAAGATTGCACCGATAACAGATTGTTCAGCCTCTATATTATGAGGCATTTGTCGTGGATTCATCATATTATCCATACCATCCATACTGATTACTCCTTTCCATTTTTAATATTATTTATTATAACGCATTAAAATAGGTCGGTAAATCAAATACCGACCTATTTTATATAATCTGTTATTCTTCTACAACGTGTACTTTTAATGTACCTGAAACTTTATTATGAAGTTTAATTGGTACGTTTGTGTAACCTAAACTGTGAATACCGTTCGGTAAATCCATTTTACGTTTATCAACTTTAATGTCGTGTTGTTTTTGTAAAGCTTGTGTGATTTGTTTTGTACTAACAGAACCGAACAACTTACCGCCTTCACCAGTTTTAGCAGAAATTTCAACTTCTAATGATTTTAATTTATCTGCTAATGCTTTAGCATCATCGATTTCTTGTTGTTTGATTTCTTCTTGTCGTTTGTTTTGTTGTTCTAATTGTTTCATATTTCCTGCTGTCGCTTCTACAGCATAATTATGTTTAATTAAAAAGTTTTGAGCGTAACCTACTGGCACGTCTTTAACTTCTCCTTTTTTACCTTTTCCTTTAACATCTTGTGTGAAAATAACTTTCATTATTCTTCCACTCCTTCTTCATCTGTTTCAACAACCTCAATAAGTTTTTCGATTGCTTCTTCTACTGTTGAATCTTTAATTTGTGTAGCAGCGTTTGATAAATGGCCGCCTCCACCTAGAGCTTCCATTGTTAGTTGTACATTCACTTCTCCTAAAGAACGAGCTGAAATACCAACTGTGTCTTCTGAGCGTTTAGCTACAACATATGAAGCTTCTACACCTTCTAATCCTAATAGTTCATCTGCAGCTTGTGCAACTGTAACAGGATGATAAATTTGTTCTTCATCACCATGTGCAATTGCTACGCCACCACGGAATAGTTTAACTGTCTTAATTAAATCTGAGCGCTTAATATAAGTATCTATATCATCTTTCAAGAAGTGCTGGCAAAGAATTGTATCTGCACCATGACTTCTTAAGAAACTCGCAGCATCGAATGTTCTTGAACCGGTTCTTAACGTAAAGTTACGTGTATCTACAATGATACCCGCCAACATAATTGTCGATTCAATTCTTGTTAAACGATGTTCTGTCGGTTGATATTCTAGCAACTCTGTTACAAGTTCTGCTGTAGAACTTGCGTAAGGTTCCATATAGACAAGCAGTGGACTTGAAATAATACTTTCCCCGCGTCTATGGTGATCTATGACTACTTTTCTATTTGCTTTATTTAATAAGTTCTCATCTATTACAAGTTCTGGTTTGTGCGTATCAACGACAACTAATGTCGTACGAGATGTCATCTCATGCCATGCTTCTTCTGATGTGATAAACCTTTCTTTCAAGTCTGGTTTCTCATCAATTTCTCTCATAACACGTTGTAATGTATCATCAATATCTGAATCATTTAATACGATATAAGACTCTAAATTATTCATTTTAGCAATACGAGAAACACCAATAGCTGCACCTATCGCATCCATATCTGGTGATTTATGACCCATGATAATGACTTTGTCACCTTCGATTAAGATATCTCTTAACGCATGAGAAATAACACGAGCACGTACTCTTGTACGTTTTTCCATTGGGTCAGTCTTACCACCATAGAATCTTACGTTACCGTTAAAGTTCTTGATGGCAACTTGGTCTCCACCTCGACCAAGAGCTAAATCTAAACTTGATTGAGATAGTTCACCAAGTTCTATTAGGTTCTCACTGCCTTCACCAATACCTATACTTAAAGTAAGCGGATGCCCAATTTCTCTTGTCTTATCTCTCAAATCATCTAACAGATTGAATTTAGATGCTTCTATATCTTCTAAAATACTATTGTTTAACAATCCAATAAATTGATCCGAACTATAACGTTTAACATACAATTCATAACGAGTTGACCAATCATTAATTACATTAGTAATAAGACTATTCACTTCTGAACGTTGTGAGTCATTCATGTTTTGTGTAATTTCGTCATAGTTATCTAAAAATATCGTAGCGATGATAGGTTTTTCATTTTCATATAATTCATATACACGTGAAGTTTCTGTTATATCAAATAAATAAATTGATTTTTCATTTTCAGTGTAAGTGACTTTATATTTGTATGATCCTTCTTCAATTTCTACTTCTTGTGTATTTTCTAATCTTTTTAATATATTTGGAAATATTTCATTTATTGGTTCGTTTAATACATCTCTTTCTAAACGTCTACTAATAAAATTATTAATCCATTCAATATTATAGTTTTTATCGAGTAATATTACGCCAATTGGCAAGTCACTCACAGCACTCGTTTTACTTTTGGTAATACGACCCGCTAGACTCCCGATGTATAAATCTAATTTTGCAAAGCTGGTTCTAATAAAGTAAACACTCGCTGCAAATAGGACTACAGTAATAACCGTCGCAATAATCGCCCAAAATATTGAATTTAAAAAACTTAAAACGAGCAGTGCTAAAGCCAAGACCATCATAATAATATAAGGAAATATTAGGGCTTTTTTAACTGATTGACGGTTCATAAACTCACCTCAATTTACTTTTTTATGCGTTGTTTTAAATTAAACCATATGTCCATTAAGCCAAATAAGTATGCAATTGGTTTAAATATAAAAGCAAGAACGAAAATAATTACAGCTACAATTATAGGTAATTTTTTTACTTTTATAAATAAATGGAATAGGGATAATGCTTGGATAAATATAACCCATTCTAACACAAACTGTAAGTTAGTGACTATGCCATACATCACAACATTGTCTTTCGTTACGAATAAACTAACGAGTACTGTGATTACAAAAATGAAAGCGACACTACTTTTAATTTGCCACATAAATAATGGTCTGAATACCGGTGTTGCGATTTTGTACTTTCTCAATATAGGGAAAGTCACGAGTAAATTAACAAGTACTAATAAAAATACCCATAATATAATATACCCAGGAATACTAGCTTGTAATATATCAATTGAAGCTTGAAGAGATTCTTGAATTTCTGTACTGAAATTACCACTCATTTCAAAATAAGACACGATTACATCATAATATTCATTAAAAACATTACTTGTTAGTGGTAGTTTTCCCGTTAATTGCATGATTAACACACCAGCAATTGTTAATACACTCATAAATGCTGTTACTAAATATAATATACGTTCTTTAGATGTACGTTCTATTAATAATTGTCCAATAAATACACTCATAAAAATCATCAGTGTCATGACAGTTAATAAATATACGTTACTAAGTAATACGGTTGCGCATAATGCCACTACAACTGTCACAAAAAACGACGGTTTTGATCGATACCAAAGTATTGTTCCAGGTATTGTAATGAACGGTAGTATTACAAATGCTAAAGGTGGTAAAAAGTTAATAATAACCATACTTAACATTAGTAAAACTATTGAAATAATTGTCGCTTTTATATCGACTTTAAAAGACAAAATTTTCACTTCCCAATCTATTTTAAACATCTTTCTCTATTTTACAGATTTTTATACTTTAAAACAATGTAGGTGACTTTTTTAACGACTTAACGTGCTTTAAATTTATGTAATTTTAAGAAATGATAAACATATGGTGCCCAATCTCCAAAGTTTAATAAAAATCCGTCATGCCCAACATTATCTGGCACGAAGAAATGTCTGTGGTACTTGAAGAATCGACCGAGTGATTTTACTTGGTCATCTGGATATAATAAGTCATCAGTGAACCCTAGTGTTAATACTTTTGTATCTATTTGTTTTAATCGTTCTTCAACATCATTTCGTCCTCTAAATATATCGTGGCTATCTAATACATCTAATAAAGTGAGATAACAATCTTTATTGAAGCTATTTTTAAACTTATTACCTTGATATTTTTGATAACTGACAACATCATCTGCTGAGAATCTTGCTTCATAATCTTTACTTGAACGATAAGTTAAAAAGCCTAATTGTCTTGCAATACTTAATCCGTCTTGACCATTCATTTGAATAACTTGTCTTGCAATTTCATTGAAAGCTCTGCTATAAGATGATGTCTTTTCAGTTGCCGCTAAAATAACGGCTTTCTTTACTTCAATTGACCCGTCATATAAAATTTCGAGAGACTGCATGCCACCTAATGAACCACCAATTAGAACATCAATTTTTTCATAACCAAAATGTTTCAAAGCCAATATATTAGCTTTAGTTACATCTCTCATCGTTAAAGTATCTGGAAAATGGGGTGTATTTAATTTTGAACTCGACCCAAATGGGCTACCTATAACGTTAAAAGTTATAAATTGATAATCATTTATAGACAGATAACCACCATCGATAATTTCTCTCCACCAACCTGGATGCTCATCATCTCCATACGTTAAATGGTTACCTGTTAATGCATGACAGATAACAACAAGCGGTTGCCCCTTATAACCGACATGCTCATATTGAAGCTTTAAGTTATCAATCACTTCTCCTGATTCTGTTTCAAATCGACCTAATTCTACTGAACCTGTTTCACGAGAAATCATCTTATCTAACCCCCTCTTATATAATAGAAAAACTTCTTACTCGTTAAAGAAGTAAGAAGTTCTCATCATTCTTATTATGCGAGTAGACTCGTTGGTCGTAGCACCGTATCTAAGGTGACCGGTTGCTGAAGTTTCATCGGGCCAAATCCCTCAACTTCTCTGAATAAGCTTTACTATGTAATTAATATTAAGAATACTAGAAAAGCAATGGTCTTTCAATAACTTATACTTTGTTATTAAAAGACAAATCTTACAATAGCCATAATCAACATCCCTGCTAAAACAGATATTGTTAAACTACGCGTGACAAATGCAATAACGACAGTTGGTACTGCAACAAAAACACTTTCTAAGTTAAGTTGATATCCTGTTGATCCTTCTTGATTTAACATGCCTTCTACAATAAGTGCTGTAAATAAACAAACCGGCACAAATTGTAACCATTTAATGATTCCAGCCGGTAATTCAAATCTTGATAATAGAACAAACGGCGCTACTCTTATAACCCATGTCATAATGAAACACCCAGCTGTAATGAGTAGTAAATACATTGATATCGTCATTTATCAAACACCACCCCTGTAATTGAAGCGACTAATGTTGCTAATATAATAGAAAGAAACGTTGGCATAAATAACGTAAATAACAACATACAAAAAATTGTTAAACATATGAGCCACAAATGATAAATTATTTTATTTTTTTGTATCGTTTCGAATTGAGCAACTAATAGAAAAATAAACATTGCTGACAATGCATAGTCTAATCCGAACATTTCTGGGTTTGGAATTAGATTACCTATTAAACCACCTAATATCGAAGTTGTAACCCATAATATATATGCTGAAATGTTAAGCCCGTGCATCCATGTAGCATTTAAAGATTTTTCTTTTGCATACTTTGTAATAGCTACACCAAATGATTCATCAGTTACAAGAGTTCCAATTCCAATATTTGACCACAAACTATTGTTTTTGAAGGGTGGTACTAAAGCTAAACTTTGTAAGAATAAACGAGAATTCACAAAGAATATTGTTAAGAAAATAGCAGATATAGGAGATTGGATAGCTACAAGCGCACAAATGATAAATTGAGCAGCACCTGCATAAACAAAAATGGATAACAATGCAATTTCTAAAATGGATAAACCTGATGACACACCAACTACTCCAAAAGCTATCGCAACACTAAAATAACCGAGCATTGTTGGTATACAATCTTTAACACCTTGTAAAAACAAGGATTTATGTATGCTTGCAGATTCCTGCACTTATAATACCTCCATTCTCAAGGAGATAGTTTCAAAGGTTAGTCTAACGTTTGTCTAACCTCAGTGTGACTTACCTCTTTTTTGTTTTTTATATGTATTAGTTTTATCATATCAAATTAAGTTTAGCAATATAATTTGACGAAATATTAAGACAATTAATAATCCTTATATAAATAAAAGAATGGCAGCTCAAAGAGCTACCATTCTTTTATTTATATTATTCTCCTAAGCTAAATTCAGCACTTGCTTCGAATTTAACATCTTTACCTATCATTACGCCACCAGTTTCTAATGCTTGGTTAAATGATACGCCATATTTTTCACGATCGATTTTACCATCCACTACAAATCCTGTAACTGTTTCTCCGTTTAATGGGTTTTTACTTACTCCATTAAATTCTAAATCGAATGTTTCTTCATGTGTTGTACCAGCAATTGTTAAATCACCAGTTACTGAATCTTCACTTATAGATTTAGATTCGAAAGTAATATTTGGATTTTCTTCTGCACTAAAGAAATCAGCTGATTTTAAGTGTGCGTCACGATCAGGGTTATTAGTATTAATTGAATGTGCTTTAATTGTTACTTTAGCTTTTAATGATGATAAATCATTTACGTCACCAGTAACTTCTACATCATAATCATCAAAAGTACCTTTAACTCGAGATACCATTAAGTGTTTTACTGTAAATTCTAAACTACTGTGTACTTTGTCGAAATTGAAATTAGTCATGTGTCATAACTCCCTTTATTTATTTTGTATACTAAGTATACCAGATATAAAAATTATATTCAAGTTAAATCTAAAAAAAGAGTAACCATTAATATGATTACCCTTTTTATACTGTTTCACACATTTATAATTCTATTACAGTTTGACCACCCATAAATGGTACTAATACTTCAGGAACAGTAATTGTACCATCTTCATTTTGATAGTTCTCAACAATAGCAGCAAATGTACGTCCTACTGCTAACCCACTACCATTTAAAGTGTGTACAAATTCTGGTTTAGAATCTTTATCACGTTTAAATCTAATATTTGATCTTCTTGCTTGGAAATCTGTCATATTTGAACATGAACTAATTTCTTTATAATCATTGTAGCTTGGTAACCAAACTTCAATATCATATGTTTTTGCACTTCCAAAGCCAATATCTCCAGTACATAGGTTAACTGTACGATAAGGAAGTTCTAGAGCTTGAAGTACTTTTTCAGCATGGTTAGTTAATTCTTCTAATGCATTGTATGAATCTTCAGGACGCTCGTATCTCACCATTTCTACTTTATTAAATTGATGTAGACGAATGAGACCTCTTGTATCGCGGCCTGCAGAACCCGCTTCACTTCTAAAACAAGCTGATTGTCCTGTGAATTTGATAGGGAACTGTTCATTTTGAAGCACTTCATCACGATAGAAATTCGTTAAAGGAACTTCTGCTGTTGGAATTGTATAAAGTCCTTCTTTTTCAACTTTAAATAAGTCTTCTTCGAATTTAGGCAGTTGCCCTGTTCCAAACATTGAATCAGCATTTACTAATTGAGGAACCATCATTTCTGTATAACCATGTTGTGTCGTATGCATTGTAACCATAAAGTTCATTAATGCTCTTTCAAGTTGTGCTCCTTTACCAGTTAAGAAGACAAAACGTGCACCTGATACTTTAGCTGCTCTATCAAAATCAGCCATTTTTAAATTTTCTACTAAGTCCCAATGTGCTTTAGATTCAAAATCAAATGTTCTTGGTTCGCCCCATTTACGTACTTCAACATTATCATCTTCGTCTTTACCGACAGGTGTTTCATCACTAATTAAATTAGGAATTCTTACTAATTTGTAAGTTACATCATCATTTAATTTGTTTAATGATTGATCAATTTCTTTAATTTGATCTCCGACTT
The DNA here is from genome assembly GCF_022386845.1 of Mammaliicoccus sp. C-M13. Classification (NCBI taxonomy): domain Bacteria; kingdom Bacillati; phylum Bacillota; class Bacilli; order Caryophanales; family Staphylococcaceae; genus Mammaliicoccus; species Mammaliicoccus sp. C-M13. The sequence continues at coordinate 22,049 of NZ_JAJNHQ010000011.1, forward strand.
GACGCATTTCTAATATAACGTCGTCAGCATTTTCTTTATTGCGTTTCTTTTGAGCAATTTCTCCACTTACTCTATTACGTCGTGATTTAAGTTCTTCTGTTTTTACAATAAGTTCACGGCGTTCTTTATCTAATTCTAATATTTCATCTACTACTGATGGATCGTCGCCTCTTTTAGCGATTTTTTCTTTTACATATTCAGGTTCAGTTCTAATCATTTTAATATCTAACATAATGTTTCCTCCCTATTTTCTATATTGTTTAAGAAAAAAAGCACCACGTTCCTTGTTATTACACAAGGGACGTGGTGCTTACGCGTTGCCACCCTATTTAACAGTCTGTAATAGACTGCACTCTAAGTCATATAACGGTTTAAACCGATTGTTCTTCTTAAAAAGGATAGATTCATTTAAGTTTCATGTCTTGTTTGCACCAACCACAAGCTCTCTATACATACCCGCTTAAATTACTTATTCCTAAACAATATAGTTATTAAATTAACCTAAATATACCAAATGGCTATGACCTTTTCAAGGAATAATTAAGATTCGGTAATAAGTCCAGTGTTTTCATAGACTTTTTTACCATCAATAATAACTATTTGAGCATGGTTTACGCCATAATGATATGGTAAATATTCATGATTTGGAATATCCCATACAACTATATCAGCTTGATCACCAGCTTCAATTGTACCCGCTTCAGCATCAATTGCTTTTGCAGCATTGACGGTAACAGCATTCCAAATTTCGTTTGGTGTTAATTTTAATTTTAGTGCTGCGATGCTCATTACAAGTTGTAAATTATCGGTTACACAACTACCTGGGTTAAAATCAGTAGCAATAGCAATTGCACCATTATTATCTAGCATACCCCTTGCATCTGCGTATTGGTCTTTTCCTAAGTAGAATGTTGTGCCAGGTAATAACACAGCGATTGTTTGGCTATTATTTAATGATTGTTTATCTTCTTCACTTGAAGCAACTAAATGATCTGCAGAAATCGCACCTTCATCAATTGCTAAGCCTAGACCACCTAACGGATCAATTTCATCAGCGTGAATTTTAACTTTTAATCCTTTATCTTTAGCTGCTTGCATATAGCGTCTTGATTCTTCTACTGTAAATACGCCTGTTTCACAGAATATATCAGCAAAGTCAGCTTTATCTTTCACATCATCTAATAAATCAATCATTTCTTGTAAGAAAGTAGCATTATCTTTTGCATCTTTAGGTACTGCATGAGGTCCTAAGAAAGTATGTTTCATTCTAATTGGTGTATTTTCTTCTAAACGATGTGCAACATCAAGTTGCTTTAATTCAGTCTCTTTATCTAAACCGTAACCACTTTTAGCTTCAACTGTTGTAGTTCCAAATTGAATCATTCTAACAATTTCTTTTTTCGATTTATTATATAATGCTTCTTCTGAAGCGTTTCTTGTAGACTCAACTGTACTTAAGATTCCTCCACCTTGTTTAAGTATATCTAAGTAACTTACACCTTGTTGTTTTAGCGCCATTTCATGTTCTCTAGAGCCACCAAATACTAAATGCGTATGTGCGTCTACTAATCCAGGAGACACGACTTGGTTTGTCGCGTCTATCACTTCTTTCGCTTCATACTCTTCTGTATGTTCTCCTGCATATACGACTTTGCCATCTTTAACGACAACTGTTCCATTGTTAACAATTTTTAAATCATTCAATTCTTTGCCTTTTAGTGGGCCTTCTGTCTTCTTAGGTAAAATTAATTCACCTATGTTTTGAATTAAAATATCATTCATTGTTCTCTGTCTCCTTTAACATTGGAATATCTACGTTTTTATTTTTAGCTGTGTCTATCGCAGTTTCATAACCTGCGTCTGCATGTCTTACTACACCCATACCCGGATCTGTCGTAAGTACTCGTCCTAAACGTCTATCTGCACGTTCACTACCATCTGCTACAACAACCATACCGGCATGTAATGAATAACCCATACCTACTCCGCCGCCATGATGAACTGAAATCCATGAGCCACCTGCTGCTGTATTAACAAGAGCATTTAATATTGCCCAGTCACCTACTGCATCAGAACCATCTTTCATTGATTCAGTTTCTCTATTTGGTGAAGCTACAGAACCTGAGTCTAAATGATCTCGTCCAATTACGATTGGTGCAGATATTTCACCATTTCTAACCAACTCGTTTAATGCTAATCCCATTTTTGCACGTTCACCGTAACCTAACCACGCAATTCTTGAAGGTAATCCTTGGAATGCAATTTTTTCACTTGCCATATCTAACCAACGCATTAACTTTTTATCTTCAGGGAACAACTCTCTCATTAATTGATCTGCTCTTTCGATATCTTTAGGGTCCCCACTGAGCGCCGCAAATCTAAATGGTCCTTTACCTTCACAGAATAATGGTCGAATGTAAGCTGGCACGAAGCCTGGGAAGTTGAAGGCATTCTCTAAACCTTCATCGAAAGCAACTTGTCTAATGTTATTTCCATAATCAAATGCTATTGCACCTTTTTCTTGAAAAGCTAACATAGCTTCAACATGTTTTTTCATAGATGCAGAAGACAATTTAACATATTCTTTAGGATCATTTTCACGTAATTTATCAGCTTCTTCTAAAGAATAACCTTCTGGTACATAGCCATTTAGTGGATCATGTGCTGATGTTTGGTCAGTGACGATATCAATTTTAAATCCTCTATTTAATATTTCGTGATGAACTTCTGCAGCGTTACCTACTAAACCAATAGCTAATGGTTTTCCTGCATTTTTAGCTTCTTCTGCTTTTTCTAATGCTTCGTCTAAAGAATCTGTAATCATATCACAATAGCGTGTTTCAATACGTTTCTCAATTCTTGAAGGGTCTACATCTACACCAATTACAACACCTTCATTCATTGTTACGGCAAGTGGTTGTGCGCCACCCATTCCACCTAATCCAGCAGTTAAAGTAATCGTGCCTTTTAACGTACCTCCAAAGTGTTGATTAGCCAGCTCTGCAAAGGTTTCAAATGTACCTTGAACAATACCTTGTGAACCAATATATATCCAACTACCTGCAGTCATTTGACCATACATCATGAGACCTTTTTTATCTAATTCATGGAAATGTTCCCAATTTGCCCATTTAGGTACAAGTACTGAGTTAGATAAAAGCACACGTGGAGCTTCTTCATGCGTTTTAAATACTGCAACTGGTTTACCAGATTGAACGAGCATTGTTTCATCGCTTTCTAATCTTCTTAGCGTTTCTACAATTGCATCAAAGCTTTCCCAGTTACGTGCTGCTTTACCAATACCACCATATACAACCAATTTTTCAGGATGTTCTGCTACTTCTGGATCGAGATTATTATAAAGCATTCTCAAAACTGCTTCTTGCTCCCAACCTTTACATTCTATTTCTAAACCTTTTTTCGCTTTAATATTTCTAGACATAATTCATTTCCCCTTTATTAAAAGATTAGTAAACTTAATGGAATTGCTATTAATAATGTAAGTGCGACACGAATAAACCAAATCACCACAAGTTTCCAAATTGGAATTTTAATATCTGTAGCTAAAATACAAGGTATTAAAGCTGAGAAGAATATAATTGCTGAAATACTTGTAATAGCTACTACAAATTTCACTTCTATTGCTGCTTTCACCACTAACAATGATGGTAAGAACATCTCTATGATTGATATCATGGATGCTTTTGCTAATAAAGGCTTATCATCAATAGGAAAAATATAAATAAATGGATAGAAAATATAGCTTAACCAATCAATAATAGGTGTGAAATTAGCTAATATTAATCCTAAAAATCCAATCGATAATATAGATGGTAAGATAGCCATCGTCATCTCTACGCCATCTTTAAGATTAAGGCCTATATTTTTAAATAATGTTAATGATTGATATGATTGTTTCTTTGCTTCATCATAAGCAGCTTTCATATAATTCCCTTTAACTTTAGATTCTTTTTGTCCTTCTTGATTATTGTAATATGCCTCTGATTCTCTAGAGATCGGTGGCAAATGAGCAGAAATTGCTGTTACAACAAATGTGATTATTAATGTACTCCAGAAGAATAAATTCCAGTGACCCATTAAGTCTAACGTTCTCGCTACAATAACCATAAATGTAGCAGAAACTGTTGAGAATCCTGTTGCGATTATGACCGCTTCTTTCTTGTTATACATGCCATCTTTATATACTCTGTTTGTGATAAGTAATCCTAAAGAGTAGCTACCTACAAATGATGCCACAGCATCAACAGCAGACTTACCTGGTGTCTTAAATATGGGTCTCATAATCGGTTGCATCAATACCCCAATAAATTCTAGTAATCCATAACCTACTAAAAAGGAAAGTGCAATCGCTCCTACTGGAATTAAAACACTTAGTGGTAACATCAACTTATCAAATAAGAACGGTCCATAATCCTTATCAAATAATAATTTAGGTCCTATCTTAAATACGTACATAATGCCTATCACTGCACCAAGTAGCTTAAAAATAACAAGAACACAATCTGTAAAAGATTTTTTAAAATCCATTCTGATAACAGGTAAAATAGCGCCTATTATAATGATAATTAATGCATAATAAGCAGTTAAATCTCCTAACAATGACCGAATACCTAAGTGAATGTGGTCAACAAGTATCGTATTATCTTTACCTATTTGTATAGGAATAAAGAATAAAATAATACCTATAATGCTAAATACATAGAATTTCCACATATCTTTACCTTTGTCTTGAAACTGTTGATTAATCATCACAACACCCCTTTGTTTCAAAATTCACTATCTTAAATATTCACATACCCTTTCTATATCGTGATGAAAGACTCTATCTTCAGTTATCGAAGGTACAACTTCTCTTAACTCCATATATTTTTCTTTTGTTCTAGGTGAAAGCTTTTCTACCCCTTTAATTTCTACCGCTTGTAGAGCGATGATACATTCTATCGATAATACTCTTCTTACATTTTGGATAATTTGATAAGCATGTCTTGCTCCAATCGTACCCATCGAAACATGATCTTCTTGGTTAGCTGAAGAAGGTATTGAATCGACGCTAGCAGGATGTGCTAAAGTCTTATTTTCTGATACAAGCGAAGCGGCAGCATATTGCATAATCATTGCTCCACTTTGTAAACCTGGTTCAGGACTTAAAAATGCTGGTAATCCACCATTTAATTGTGGATTAACTAACCTTTCTAATCGACGTTCAGAAACATTCGCTAATTCTGCAACTCCGATTTTCAAGAAATCCACAGCAAATGCTATTGGTTGTCCATGGAAGTTTCCACCTGATATAACGAGTGTTTCATCATCTTTATCAAATATTAATGGATTATCGTTTGCAGCATTCATTTCTAATTCTAATTTTTCTTTCACATAATTTAGCACTTGAAAACTTGCTCCATGAATTTGTGGGATACATCTTAATGTATATGCATCTTGCACACGTACTTCCCCTTGACGTGTTGTAAGTTTTGAACCGTCTAACCAATTACGCATTCTTTCAGCCACTTCAATTTGTTCATTAAAGTTTCTTACGATATGCACATGCTCATCATATGCATCCACAATTCCATTTAAAGCTTGATGTGTTAATGAAGCAATCCACTCTGAATTATAAGCAATATTTTCCGCTTCTATATACGCAATAACGCCTTGAGCTGTCATTGCTTGAGTTCCATTTATTAATGCTAAACCTTCTTTAGCTTGTAATGAATGAGGCTCTAATTCCAGTTTGTGCAAGACTGCTTTAGCGTTTAGTGTTTCACCTTTATAATGCACATCGCCTTCCCCAATTAAAGCTAATGCTAGGTGTGATAATGGAGCTAAATCACCTGAAGCTCCTAAAGATCCTTGCTCTGGTATAACCGGTATAATTCTTCTGTTAATAAATTCGACTAACAAGTTTACTAAGTCTTCTGTTACACCTGAGTGGCCTTTTAACATTGTATTTAATCTTAAAATCATCATGACTAATGAAACATTGTCTGGAAAGGCTTTTCCTACGCCACAAGAATGTGAACGAATTAAATTAATTTGTAAGTCATTGTATTTTTCTTGCTCAATCAATACATCACTGAACAATCCAAATCCAGTTGTTATACCGTATACAGTTTCTTTATTATTTATGATTCGTTCAACTGTTTCTCTACTTTTTCTAACATTAATTAAAGCTTCCTCTGAAATAGATATTTGCCTATCTTCTTCTAAAAATGTTTTAATATCTTGAATCGTTAAATCTTTACCTTTTAATATTAAAGTCACAAATAACACTCCTTTGGACACAAAAAAATACAACAAAAATTTATTTGTTGCACCTTTCTCTTATCTAATGTCTAATAGGTGTTCTTATGTCTATATATGATTGATACCTAAACCGATTGTTTCATGTTCTTTTCCTTTAATAGGAGCTCCTATTGTGCCGTATAGACTAACGGCTATCCATTCTCCTTCTTGTTTATCAGAATATGGATATCCTCTCACAACAGAAAATTTTAAACCAACAGTTCTCATAATTTCACCTATAGATAATTCACCTCTCGTAATACCATTTACTGCTTCTAATATTGCATGATACAAAGCGTGTGTTTCTCTATACTGCGTTTCAGATATAAGGTTCTGTCTTCTAGCTGCTGTCTCTATTGAAGAGATAATCTTATTAAGCGACATCGTTCCAATCTTACCAACTATAAATTGCATTTGATCGCAGTCTGGATTCAATTGTTTCGCAGTTTGCTCATCAGTAAGAGTTAATAATGTAGCATACTTACCAATTGATATTTGTTCAGTCATGTGAAAACTCCTATCTTATCTAATAACTAATATCTATATTCACATTATATTTTTAGTATACGCTTTCATAATTTTTATAACAATACTTTTTAAGATATCCGTAACACAGTGATTGATTAATACATTAGCTTATTAAAGTTTTTTATTTAGTTCAATTAGTAGGATAAGTTGAAGTACTAAAAAAATGTTTTTTCACTTTAAAATCAATATGATTATCTTCTATAATTTCTTTAAAAATGTATTAACATTTTAATGTCTTGATTTTATCAATACAATTATTTAAATAACTTCACAAAAAATTTAGTATTAGTTAAGGACATTTTTATATCCATAACTAATATGTCTAAATTAAATTGATTACAAACGCTTATTTAAATGTTTTTAATCAAAAAATATAGTACTAGTTATGGACATTTTTGGGTCCATAGCTAATACTATATAAGTTAAATTGCTAAAAAAGTGTTTTTTAACTTTAAGATCAACATGATTATCTTCTATAATTTCTTTAAAAATGTATTAACATTTTAATGCTCTGATTTTTATCAATACAATTATTTAAATAACTTCATAAAAAATTTAGTAATACATCTGAACCTTTTTCGGTTCGTTCATAAATCTTACTATATAAGTTAAATTGCTAAAAAGTATTTTTTCATTTTAAGATCAATATGATTATCTTCTATAATTTCTTTAAAAATGTATTAATATTTTAATTCCCTGATTTTTATCAATACAATTATTTAAATAACTTCAAATAAACTTAGTAATACTTACTCATTTTTCAAAATATATTGATTAAATAATTTTATATAATATTAAGAAATACTAGACTGCTTGTTTATCTCTATTAAATATAAGATATTAATAGCCTAGAAATAGAGTTTTTATTAAATTACCATTAAAAATATTTAATGTATTGTAATATTATATTTTCATAATTACTCTACCTTAGAAGCATCTATAGTAATATTTTTATAAGAAAATACTTTTTGAGCCATAGTTAGTACATTTAACACACGTGGAAAAACAGTATATGGTAGGTATTAACTGAGTAATTGTTTCTATAATTTCTTCTACTGTAACTCCAGAAGTTAATGCTGTATTTATATGTAATTCTAATTGTGGCCCTGCACCTTGTCTAATAAGAGAAGATATTGATACTAAGACACGTTCTTAGTTCGTTAATCCCTTATTTGAATAAATATCACCATATGCAAATTCTATTATATATTTTGATACATCTGGTGTGATGTCTTTCATATCTTCAGTTATTTTTAAATGCATTGATCCAGTTGTTGTTGTAAATTCCATTAATTTACTTATACCTTGTTGACATCTATTACTTTCCATTATTTAAGCCTCCACATATTATTTTTCATTTACAATATTTATTTCTGAACAATAAATACTATACTATCATTTAATTTATTAGTTAAATATATATTATAAGGTCTATAATTAAGATTTATAAGTAATTACTAGCCGTTTTATAAAATGTAGTCAATAAATGCTTGAGTTGCATAAAAACGATGCTTTCTTTTTTAACTATAATAACTATTTCCCACAATATAGGAAGCACATTAATTCCATTCCTAATTCTATTTCAAATGACATAATTGTTTTACTTAATGCAGATTGTGAAATACGTAATTCTTCTGAATCTTGTGTAAAACTTCCTAATTTAGTAACTGTCATAAAATAATTAAATTGACGAATTTCCAAATTAGTTCACCTCTATATCATTACTCAATATTATAGATATTAGTATACCAATTCATTTTATTTATTAAATATTAGTATAAACTAATTATGTCGAAAGAATAAGTGCAGAATTAAAACTATAAAAATACACTTACAAACATCTCACATTCTATTATAAATATTGATTTGAAAGAGCGAAAAATTAAATTATCAAGGGGAGAAGTAGTATCTCCTCATATTAATAAAAAACACTATGTTATATTATAAAATCATACACAGATTCATGTTTTAAAAAATATATTGAAGCACACTTGTTTATTGATGTCTAAAATAGCTATAATTCTAAATAAATTCCCATTTATATAGAGGTCAATTCCAAAAAATCAATTGTCGATATTCAAAAATTATTTGATTATTCTCTACTTAATTGTTAATGATAAATCTACAAATATTTTAGATCAAATTATTATCAATTACGTTGCTTATATCGCTTTTTTTATAGAAATTTAGTTTGTTTCTTTTGGTTATACTAGTATCATAATGTTAAATTTAATAGAATATACTGTTAAATTCATAATTAAAGTGGCATAATAAATCGTACAATTAATTGAAGGTGGGTTAATTATGAAAACAATTTCGTCTGTTACAATTCCAAAAAGAGAGCAGGAATCTCACAAAGGCGATTATGGTAGGATTTTATTAATTGGTGGAAATGCTAATTTAGGTGGCGCTATTATGTTAGCTGCAAGAGCTTGTGTATTTAGTGGAAGTGGTTTAATTACAGTTTCTACACATTCATCAAACTTTGCTGCTTTACATTCACGTTGTCCTGAAGCAATGGTTTCAGATATAACTGACTTGAAAAAACTCTCTAAATTAATAGAACAATCAGATTGTATTTTGATTGGACCTGGACTCGGCTTAGATTTTAAAGGCAATAATACTTTAACGTTTTTATTCCAAAATATTCAGCCTCATCAAACGTTAATTATTGATGGTGATGCTATTACGATATTGAGTAAATTAAATCATACTTTACCAGAATGTGAAATTATCTTTACGCCCCATCAAAAAGAATGGGAAAGACTCAGTAATATACCAATCGAAGAACAAACTTATGAGAGAAATAAAGAAGCAGTCAAAGCATTAAATGCTACTGTCGTCTTGAAACAACATGGTACGGAATTATACTTTAAAGATCATGAATATAAATTATCTATAGGTACACCTGCTATGGCAACTGGTGGTATGGGTGATACTTTAGCAGGGATGATAACAAGTTTTGTAGGACAGTTTGATTTAGAAGAAGCGGTTATCAATGCTACTTATATGCATAGCTATATAGGTGAAAAACTTTCTAAAGATATGTACATTGTCCCACCATCTAAACTTATAGATGAAATTCCTTATGCTATGAAATCATTCGAAACAGAATAAAACATATAAAAATACTCCCTCCTAAAACTTCACTATAATAACAGTGACTATTAAGAGGGAGTATTTTATTTATTATTCTTCGTCGTCTTCATCGTCTTGTTTTTCAATATCTTTGTTTACACGATCCATGAAGTCTTCTCTTAGTTCTTCTTTTTCATTTGTATTCTCTGTTGCTGGTGTATCTAAAGTTTCTTCTAGTACACCTTCAATTGGAGATTCTGCTATTTCATTTTCATCTGGTTCAACTTTTGCAACTGTTGCAACTTGTTGGTTTTCACCTAGACGAATTAATCTAACACCTTGAGCGCTACGACCATTTTGAGAAATATCAGCGACATGTAACCTAATAATGACACCTGAATTTGTGACAATCATTAAGTCTTCGTCACCTGTTACAGTCGTAATACATACTAGACTACCATTTTTCTCTGTTAAAGTGGCAGTCTTAATACCTTTACCACCTCTGTTAGAAATTCGATATTGGTCAGCAGCAGTACGTTTACCATAACCATTTTCAGTGACGATTAAAATCTCATCTTGTTCTTCTTCGTCGGTAACGTCTAATCCAATTACTTCATCATTTTCTCTTAATGAAATACCTCTAACGCCTGCAGCAGTTCTACCTAATGGACGTAGTTTCGTTTCATCAAATCGAATTAATGAAGCATGTTTCGTTCCGATAATAATCTCTTTCGTACCATCAGTTAGTCTAACCGCAATCAACTCGTCGTCTTCTTTAAAGTTAATCGCAATCTTACCGTTTTTGTTAATACGAGAGAAATTCGATAGTTTAGAACGTTTTACAGTACCTTTTTTCGTAGCAAATACTAGGAAGTCTTCTTCACTAGATAGATCTTTAACTGCTATCATTGTACTAATTTTTTCATCTTTATCAATTTCTAAAGCATTGACGATTGGTAAGCCTTTAGACTGTCTAGACATTTCAGGAATTTCATAGCCTTTTAGCTTGTAGACACGACCTTTATTCGTAAAGAATAATACATTATCATGTGTACTTAAAGTTACCAACTGGCTAACGAAATCATCTTCGATTGTATTCATTCCTTGTACACCACGTCCACCTCTATTTTGAGAGCGATAAGTGGATACAGGTAATCGTTTAATATAGTTGTTATGACTTAATGAAATAACGATTTGTTCTTCAGGTATTAAGTCTTCATCTTCAATTTGATCAAGTCCTGCAGCAGTTATTTCAGTACGTCTTTCATCACCATATTTTTCTTTAATCTCAATGATTTCTTCTCTAATAATTTCTAGTAATTTTTCTTCGTCATTTAAGATTTCTTTAAGTTCTTCGATAAGTTTTAGTAAATCTTGATATTCACTTTCAATCTTACCGCGCTCTAATCCTGTTAATCGACGTAGACGCATATCTAGAATGGCTTGTGCTTGTCGTTCAGATAATTTGAATCGGTTTTGCAAGCCTTCCATTGCTTCTGCATCGCTTTGAGATTCACGAATCAATTTAATAATTTCATCAATATGATCTAATGCAATACGTAAACCTTCGAGAATATGCGCTCTATCTTGAGCTTTTTTCAAGTTATATTTCGTACGTCTAGTTACAACTTCTTTTTGGTGTTCTAAATAATGATATATTACAGAACGTAAGCCTAATAGTTTAGGTTTACCGTTAACAAGTGCAATCATGTTTACACCGAATGAAGTTTGTAATGGTGTTTGTTTATATAAGTTATTTAATATAACATTCGCATTAGCATCTTTTCTAACTTCAATAACAATACGAAGACCAACTTTTAAGCTTGTTTCATCTCTTAATTCTGTAATGCCTTCGATTTTTTTATCGCGTGCTAATTCTGCAATTTTTTCAATCAATCTTGCTTTATTTACTTGGTAAGGAACTTCTGTAACAATAATGCGTTCTTTACCGTTTTTCATTACATCAATTTCAGCACGAGCTCTCATTAAAACTGAGCCACGTCCTGTTTCGTAAGCACGTCTTATTCCGCTTCTACCCATAATTAAACCAGCAGTTGGGAAGTCAGGACCTTGAACGATGTCCATTAATTCATTTGTTGTAATTTCTGGATTATGACTTAGCGCAAGAACGCCGTCTATTACTTCGTTCAAGTTATGCGGTGGAATATTTGTAGCCATACCAACTGCAATACCTGATGTACCATTCACTAACAAGTTAGGGAATCTAGCTGGTAAGACTACCGGCTCTCTCTCATTACCATCATAGTTATCTTGGAAATCAATTGTATCTTTATTAATATCTCTTAATAATTCACTTGTTATTTTAGCCATACGTGCTTCTGTATAACGCATTGCAGCAGCACCGTCGCCGTCCATTGAACCAAAGTTACCTTGACCATCTACTAATGGATAACGATAACTGAAGTCTTGTGCCATACGTACCATCGCTTCATAAATAGATGAGTCACCGTGTGGGTGATATTTACCCATTACGTCACCAACGATACGTGCAGATTTTTTATATGGTTTGTCTGAGGTCATACCTTGATCGTTCATACCATACAATATACGTCTATGAACAGGTTTTAAGCCATCTCTAACATCAGGTAGTGCACGAGATACAATAACACTCATTGCATAATCTAAAAATGACTCTTTCATTTCTCTACTGATGTTACGTTCACTCACTCTTGATTGAGGTGTTTCAGCCATTAATTATATCCTCCTTAAATCGTAAATTGTGCTTTAAATATCTAACGTTGCGTATTCAGCATTTTCTTCAATAAATTGACGACGAAACTCAACAATATCTCCCATAAGCATTTCAAACGTTTCGTCAGCTTCTATCGCATCTGTTAGTGTTACTTGAAGCATTGAACGATTTTCAGGATTCATTGTTGTTTCCCACAATTGATCTGCATTCATTTCTCCAAGACCTTTATAACGTGCTATAGACAGTTTAGGTGTTGAGCTTAACTCTTCTTTTAATTTATCTAATTCTCTATCGTTAAATACGTAATATTTCTTTTTACCTTGTTCTACTTTATATAAAGGTGGTTGTGCAATATAAACATATCCCGCTTCAATTAACGGTCTCATAAATCTATAGAAGAACGTTAATAACAATGTTCTAATATGCGCACCATCTACATCAGCATCAGTCATGATAACTAATTTATGATATCTAGCTTTACTAATATCAAATTCTCCACCAATACCAGTACCTAGTCCAGTAATCATAGAGCGTATTTCATTATTTCCAAGTATTTTATCAAGACGTGCTTTTTCAACGTTCAAGATTTTACCACGTAAAGGTAAAATAGCTTGTGTTCTAGAGTCACGACCTAATTTAGCAGACCCACCAGCAGAGTCACCCTCAACGATGTATAATTCACATTCATCTGGTTTTTTACTTGAACAGTCTGCAAGTTTACCTGGTAGACTTGAAACTTCTAATGCTGATTTACGTCTTGTTACTTCTCTTGCTTTTTTCGCTGCTAGACGAGCTCTTGACGCCATAGTACCTTTATCTACAATGATTCTAGCTACATTTGGGTTCTCAAGTAAAAATCTTTCAAATAGCTCTGAGAATAGTTTATCAACAATTTGACGCACTTCAGAGTTACCTAGTTTTGTTTTTGTTTGACCTTCGAATTGTGGGTCACTATGCTTGATAGAAACAACAGCAGTAAGACCTTCTCGTACGTCTTCACCCGAGAGTTTTTCTTCGCCATCTTTAAGAAGTTTATTCTTAGTACCATAACTATTAATCACTCTTGTTAATGCTCGTTTAAATCCATCTTCATGCGTACCACCTTCATAAGTGTGGATGTTGTTAGCATAAGTCAGTAAGTTAGTCGCAAAACCGCTATTATATTGAATTGAGATTTCAACTTCTACATCCTCTTTAGTATCATGAATGTAAATTGGATCATCAAATAAAACTTCTTTTGATTTATTTAATAATTCAACGTAAGACTTAATACCGCCTTCGTAGTAATAAGAATCTTCGAGTATATTTTCATCGTCTCTTTCGTCTCTAAGCGAAATTTGTATACCTTTATTTAAAAAGGCTAACTCACGAATACGTTTTTGTAGAATGTCGTATTCGTATTCAGTTGTTTCTGTAAAAATTTCTTCATCTGCTTTAAAGCGAATTGCCGTACCAGTATAATCTGTTTCACCAATAACTTTTAAGTCGAATTGAGGAATACCTCTTTTATATGCTTGATGATATATTTTGTTATTAAGGTGTACGTAAACTTCTAGTTGAGAAGATAGTGCGTTTACGACAGATGAACCCACGCCGTGTAGTCCACCAGATACTTTGTATCCGCCACCGCCAAATTTACCACCAGCATGCAATACTGTTAATATAACTTCAACAGCAGGACGTCCCATTTTCTCTTGAATATCTACTGGAATACCCCTACCGTTATCTGTTACTTTAACCCAGTTATCCTTTTCTATTATAAGTTCTATATGATCAGCATAACCTGCTAAAGCTTCGTCGATACTGTTATCAACGATTTCCCATACAAGATGATGTAAACCTCTTGATGCTGTAGAACCAATATACATACCAGGGCGTTTACGGACTGCCTCTAAGCCTTCTAATACTTGTATCTGATCTGCACCATAACTTACTTCGTTATTTTGTTCTGACACGTATTTCCACCTTCACTTTCATCTACTCAATAATATTGCCTTTAGATACATTAAATACCTTGGCATCTTTCATGATTTCATGTTCTATACCATCTACGGACGTAGTCGTTACAAAAGTTTGGACCTTTTCTTGAATCGTACTTAATAAATGCGTTTGTCGTTTATCATCAAGTTCACTCAATACATCGTCTAATAATAAAATTGGATATTCACCAACTACTTGATTAATCAATTCTATTTCAGCTAGCTTGATAGATAATGCTGTCGTACGTTGTTGCCCTTGTGAGCCATAAGTTTGAACATTCATATCGTTAACATGAAAACTGATATCATCTCGATGTGGACCATATCTAGCACTTCCACGCTCTATTTCTTTATCCATAGATTCATTTAATAATTTACAAAAAGCATCTTTCAAATCTTGTTGATTATGATGCGTTTCAGCAAGTTTAATATTAGGTTCATATTGAACCTGTAGTTCTTCGTTTTGACTTGTAATTCCTTTGTGAATTACTGCAGCAATCTTCTCTAACTCACTTATAAAATGCGCCCGCTTCAATGTGACGTTTGCAGCTTCTTCTGAAAATTGTTCGTTAAATACTTCTAGCATTGTACGCTCTTTCATTTTGCCAATTTGCAACTGTTTAAGGTAATGGTTTTTCTGTTTAAGTAATCTTTGATAATTTGATAAATGACTTAAATAAACCGCAGACATCTGACCGAGTTCCATATCTATAAAACGCCGTCTAATTTGCGGGCTACCTTTAACTATATTCAAATCTTCTGGTGCAAACAGTACCACATTTAAGTGACCAATATATTGCGTTAATCTACTTTGTTCTAGATGATTGACTTTCGCCTTTTTGCCTTTCTTTGTGATGATTAAAGAAATTGGCATTTTTCCATGACGATAACTAAGTTCACCTTCTATTTTACCATACTCTTCCCCAAACTGTATGAGTTCTTTATCATTCGATGTTCTATGGCTTTTTGCTAACGCTAAAGTATAGATTGATTCTAATAAATTTGTCTTACCTTGGGCATTTTCGCCAATCAAAATATTAACATTTGGATTAAATTGAAGTGTACACTTGTTATAATTTCTATAATGGGTTAAATTAAGTTCTCTTAATATCATATCTATTCACTTAGATGATTGATGCGAAATTGACCTTCAGAAGGAATTTCAATTAAGTCACCATCATGTAATTTCTTTCCACGACGTGTCTCACGTTCGCCATTAATCAGTACTTCTTCATCTTGGAGGAACCATTTAGCTTGACCACCCGTTCCAATGACGCCTTCATTTTTTAGGAATTGCCCTAAAGTAATTTCGTCTTCAACTGAGATATCTTGTACCATTATCTTCACTCCAATCTTAATTAGTCATCTCTATATTATACCTTTTTTTCACTAAAAAATCATGTTTTTAGGTACAATTCATTAAATCAAAAATAAATCTATAAAAAATTAAAATATAAAAGAAAAAACAATACGCTAATATTTAAAATAAAAAGGCTATCCACAAAGTCAAAAGACAATGGGACAGCCTTAGTATTATATTGTTTTATCTTTTTTAGTAAAAATTAATATCAAACTAACCAATAAAAATGCAAGTCCTGCTAAAAATGGAATTGTAATAAATCCAAAGACATTTATATATTCAGATGAGCAAGGCACACCTTGGGTACATGGTTTGATTTCTGCAAAGCCAGGTACTTTTTGTTCTAAATAATGCCATGTCGAAATACATAGTCCAATTAAAGAAATTGGTAATGCAATTTTTTTAACAGAATAATCATTTTGAAATGAGCCAATACCTGTAATTAACACCAATGGGTACATGCATATACGTTGATACCAGCATAGCGTACAAGGTATAAAACCACGTATTTCACTGAAATATAAGCTACCTAAAGTTGCAACTAAAGCTATTACCCAGGAAATAAAAAGTCCGTATTGTTGTTTCAAATTGACCACCTAATTTGATTTATTTTTCTTTTCGATAGCTTTATCTATAGCTTCAGAAATTTTGTCATAATCCATTGGATCTGATAATACTTTACCATCAACAACAACTGTCGGTGTTATGTCGACATCATATTTTTTCGTTAAATCAGCATCGCTATTCATTTGTTTGTATGATTCTGAATTACGATCTTTAACTAATTTCATAATTTGTTCTTTTTTATCTTTATCAATATCTAATCCATTGACGGCTTTTTTCACTACAGATTGTGTTAACCATTCATCATCACCTTGCATATCGTGATCGTCAGGTTGCGCTTCAAATAAAGCTCTGTGGTAGTTCCAGTATGCATCAGGTGCAACTTTATTCACAGCATGTGCTGAAGCTGCGCCAAGTTCAGAACCTTCACCATGGAACGGTGCATTAACAAATCTATATTCTACTTCGCCTTTATCAATATAATCTTTTTCAATTTTATCCATGAAATTTGTTTCAAATGCTTTACATGCTGGACATTTGTAATCTCCAAACTCTACAATTTGCACTTTAGCATCACCCTTTTTATGGGTTGGATTATTCTTTGTATCTTTAGATAAATCTTTAGCTTTAACTGTTCTTTCGAAGAGACTATCTTTTTCTTTGTCATCTCCGCTTCCACCGAACACGACAAGCATAACAATACCCGCAACTATAATTAGAATTGCAATCATAAGAAATATAATATTGCTATTACTATTTTTGTTTGCCATTTTAATCCCTCAATCTCTTTAGTGATAATATAAATTTTATACTATCGCTTACATAAATTCTACACGCTTCTGTAAAAAAACATTAAGGTTTTGTGACAAATGTATAGCACTTTTTATAATGAATTAATTTTTAGTCATGTTTAATGCATTTTTAAAGTTTTTAATAAGTCCTTTATCATAAGTTAACACACTGCCTCGATAAGTTTTTGCAGCGAATATTAATAAAAGGATACAAGTTATAATTGAGATAAGAATACCTAATAATATTTGCCACTCTGGCGTAGTGTCAGAAATAGTTCTAAGTAACATAACCATTGGCGATAACAGTGGTACGAAGCTTGTTACCTTAACAAGCATAGTATCCGGAGTTCCAATACTAAACATAGCAATATAGAACCCAGCTAAAGAAATAAATGTTACTGGCATCATCGATTGTGCTAAATCTTCTATACGGCTCGTTAAAGCCCCTAGAATAGCCGCTAAAGTAATATAGGTAATCACCCCTATAATTAAGAAAACAAGCCCATATACGATGATTCTTGTAGACTCAGGACCAAATTCCACACCGACTGCATCAAATAAGCCTTTTAAATCAAAAGCAAATATGCTAATTACAATGGCTAAAATAATAAAGAATATTTGTGTAAAAGCTACTGCTATCACAGATAATATTTTAGCTGCGACATGAATAGATGGTTTAACGCTCGTCACAATCATCTCGATAACTCTAGTAGTCTTCTCAGTAGCAATTTCTGTACCAATTTGATTCGCATAATTCAACGTAATGAAAAATGATAAGAATAGGATGATGTAAACGATAGCTATATTTAAAGCTTGTACTTTCGGTTTAACATCACTTGATTGTTTTTCGTCATCTTTTGACTTAATTTCTTTAGTTTGTACATCACTTGGCGTATTAAGTGCCTGTAAGTCTTTCTCTGATAAATCTAATTTTTGAGCAGTTAACGATGATTGCATTTGACTTAATGTTGTTTGTAAAGTCATTTTCTCATTTTCATCAACTGAACTTTTTTCATAAATTGTGCCATTTAATTTTTCATTTTTTATTTCAACTTGAATAAGGCGGTCGTATTTATCATCTTCCACACCTTTTTTTCCTTTTTCCAGTGATACTTTTTCAACTTTTTCTATATCATCATCTTGTTTATATTGTTTTTCTAACCCTTTATAAATCATTTCGTTATCTGTTTGAATTGCAACTGTTTTGGAACTATTATCAAAGAAATCGACAATTTTATCCACATTACTTAATGCAAAGATTAATAGCATAAATAATGCAGTCATAATAATAAATGATTTACTTTTTACTTTTTGTAAGTACGTTAAATTAAATGTAGGCCAAAACTTATTCATGTTGATCACCAACCTTAGCTATAAAGATATCATTCAGAGATGGCTCAGCAACTTGGAATCGTTTAAGATAACCAAGTTTAATTGCTTGATTATATATTTCTTCAGCATATCTTTCATCAGTAATTCTGATTTTAACGCCTTTTTTCGTATTCTCAAATACTTCAATTCCCTCGAAATCTTTTAAGAATGAAAAATCATGATTCCCCTCAATGTATATATCTTTTTTGCCAAAGTCATCTTTCACTTTATCAAGAGAACCAGAAACAACTGCTTTTCCTTTACTCATAATACATATATAATCACAAAGTTCTTCAACATGTTCCATTCTGTGTGAGCTGAATATAATCGTTGTGCCGCGTTCTTTTAATTCTTTAACAGCTGATTTTAATAATTCAACGTTTACTGGGTCTAAACCACTAAATGGTTCGTCTAATATAAGCAACTCAGGTTTATGTATGATAGCTGCTATAAGTTGTACTTTTTGTTGATTACCTTTAGATAGAGCGTCTATTTTTTTATCTTTATTTTCAAATGCATCAAATCTTTTTAGCCAATAATCAAGTTCTTGATCAATGTCTTTTTTATTCATGCCTTTTAATTCTGCTAAATATCTAATTTCTTCAAATACTTTTAATTTTGGATGCAAGCCTCTTTCTTCTGGTAAATAGCCGATTTTATTAGTCATTTTGTAATCAATCGGTTTATCATTAAATTTCACAACCCCAGTTGTTTTAGGTAGTAAGCCTAAAATCATGCGGAAAGTAGTTGTTTTACCAGCACCATTCCCACCTAAAAAGCCATACATTGTTCCTTTCGGTACTTCTAAACTGACATCTTGCACTGCATTAAAGTCATTAAACTTCTTAGATACATTTTCGATAATTAATGTCATAAGTTTACTCCTTTTTACTAGATTGAATATCCGCTTGTGAGATATTCTCGTCATCTTCAAAGATGAATAATTCATCAATCGTTACGTTAAACACTTGTGAAAGTTTATGTGCCAACACTAAAGTTGGATTGAATTTATAACGTTCAATTGAATTAATTGTTTGTCTCGACACATTGACTAATCGAGATAATTCACTTTGAGTCATTTTTCTTTCAGATCTAAATTCATAAACCCTGTTTTTCAATTAATCACTTCCTGTCAAGTTAACTTTACAATAAATCAATTTTTTTAGTGTGTCAAGTGAACTTGACATCTATTATAAAAAAATGAGGAACCCCTATTAATAAAGGATTCCTCAAGCTATAACTAAATATAATTAATATGTTCTAATTGGTAAAATCAATTGAATAACTGACTCGTCATCTTTTGGTTTAAGTATGAATGGTCTCATTGTTCCAAAGAATTCTACGTGTACATCATCGTTATCAATTGCTTTTAATGCATCCATCATATATTTAGAGTTAAAGGAAATTTTTAAAGATTCCCCTTCAACTTCTTCAGTAGTAACTTCTTCTTTTACAGTACCAATTTCTGGAGATGTAGAAGATAATTCTAATTTGTTAACGTCTGTAGATAGTTTAATAACATTGTTTCCACCTTCACGTGCTAATAGTGATGCACGATCAATTGCATGATAGAATTCGCTATTATTCACACCTAATTTTGTTTCATAATTTTCAGGGAATAATCTTGTTGTATCAGGATAGTTACCTTCTAGTAATCTTGAAATAAAGTTAATGTGTCCAACTTTAAATAACACTTGGTTACTAGCAAAGAATATGTTGATATCATCTTCTGAATCCGAAACAATCTTGTTCAATTCAGATAATGCTTTACCTGGAATGATTACATTTTTATCTTCTATGTCTTCATCTTCTAGTTTAAGCTTTCTTAATGCAAGTCTGTGTGAATCTGTTGCAGTACAGATAAGTTCTTTGTCTTGTATCAACCAGTTTACACCTGTCAACACTGGACGTGTTTCTGACGTGGACACAGCAAAGTTTGTTTGAGCAATAATATTTTTTAGTACTTTAATTGGTAATTTAATAGCATCATCTTCTGATACTTGTGGTAATAACGGGTATTGATCTGGGTCTAATCCACTAACATTAAATTCAGAATGACCTGAAGTGATTAATGTTTTGAATTGATCATTTGTTGATAGATTTACTGTTTTACCTGGTAATTTCTTAACGATATCAACAAAGAAACGTCCTGGAAGTACTACAGAACCTTTTTCTTCTATGTCTACTATTTTTTCACCATCAATATTTTCTTGAATTGTAATTTCAATTGATATTTCAGAATCTGATCCTGTTAATATAATACCTTTATCTGTTGCATCAATTTTAATTCCTGTAAGTATTGGTAATGTAGTTCTTGGTGAAATGGCTTTTAATGTATCATTCAATTGATTAAGAAAGTAATCTCGTTGAATTGTAAATTTCATAACTTATAAACTCCTTCCAGTCGTTATATATTAATTATATATCTTTTAAATTCGTAGTAATAGTAATAGGGGCTGTGGATTGGTGGATAACCTGCTTTAAAATGCGATATAAAAGTTATTCACATGTTGATAAACTGTGTATGGATGTGCACAACTTATCCACATTATCCACGTATTTGTTTTTCTAGTTGTTCTAAATCAGTCTTTAGTTCTGGATTATTTTCTATATCATTTCTAATTTTTTCATGAGCATGAATCACTGTAGTGTGATCTCTTCCTCCGAATTCTTCACCAATTTTAGGTAATGAGAAATCAGTAAGCTCTCTTGAAAGATACATTGCAATTTGTCTAGGATATGCGATAGATTTAGTACGTTTTTTGGCTGAAAAGTCTTCGATACGCACGTTATACATTTTTCCGACAACTTGTTGAATATCTTGAATCGTAATCTTAGTCGATCTAGGTGTCGAGATGATGTCTTTTAGTGCTTCAGCAACTAAATCAGTATTAATCGGTTTGTTTCTTAATTTAGAATAAGCCAAGACTCTTGTTAAAGCACCTTCTAATTCACGAATGTTCGATTGAATAGAATTCGCTATATAAGTAAGAGCTTCAACTGGTAAATCAAGGTTTTCTTCTTCAATTTTCTTCTGTAAAATTGCCATTCTCGTTTCAAAGTCAGGCGGTGTGATATCTACAATTAAACCCCATTCAAATCGAGTTCTTAAGCGATCTTCTAATGTTGGAATTTCTTTTGGTGGTCTATCACTAGAAATAACAATTTGCTTTTTGTTTTGATGTAAATCATTAAAAGTATGGAAAAATTCTTCTTGTGTTTGTTCTTTCTTTTGAATGAATTGAATATCGTCTATTAATAGTACATCGATATTACGATATTTATCTCTGAAGCTTTCTGTATCATTTTTTCTGATAGATTTGATAAATTCATTTGTGAATTTTTCACTAGATGTATAAAGAACGTTAGCGTTTGGATTTTGTTCTAATACATAGTGACCAATAGCGTGCATTAAATGCGTTTTGCCTAGGCCAACACCACCATATATAAATAGAGGGTTATAGGCGTTTGCAGGTTCCTCAGCTACAGCTAATGAAGCGGCGTGTGGAAATTGATTTCCTGGACCGATAACAAATGTATCAAAAGTGTTATTACTATTTAATTGGCTATTTGTTACTTCTTCATTTTCTTCAATTGTCTTACTTTTTGCAGGTTGTTCAGTAAAATCTTCACTTTCAAGATCGTCTTCTGATATAAATTTAACTTGAACTCTGTCGCCTATGACATTATAGATAAAATCTATGACATGTTCATGATATTTATTGGTTAACCACTCAGCTACAAAAGGACTTTGTGCTACAACTATTGCACGATTACTATCAATTTGATGTAGGTAAGTTCCTTTAAACCAAGTATTATAACCAGCAGAAGCGATTTGATCTTCGGCAATTGCTAATACCTGTTCCCAAATTTCTTCTTTTGAATTCATAAAAGTCCTCTTTCTAAAATTTTTATTGAGTTATACACATAAAATTGAATTGTTAATAAAGAAATACACAAGTTGTGAATAATTATCCACAACTTACTCACAAACGGTGGATAACTATTTATTCCAATTCCCTTGTCCACAATCTTTACATGCAAGAATCCAACTAAGAATGATAGTAATATCAACGGTTTGTATAACTTATCCACACAATTATACTTTTAAACAAAAGGAGTTGTCAAATGCCTGTGAATATGTGAGGAATTGTTAGATTATGTTGTGAATAAAAAATAAATTTTAATAATTATCCACAAAATGATTAATATTCACTGTGGATAAGTGGATAACTATTATTTTTCACATTTAAAAATTCTGCTTGATTTTTAAAAATCATTTTGTTATAGTTTAGTAGTTATTGAAATTGTGACATTTCACGTGTATGGTATAAATAATTTTGAAATTAATCTTCTGATATATATAAATGAATATCATACAAGCAATTAACTACTATTTAATTAGATGTTAAGAATAAATAATGGAGGTGTTCTTAAATGGTAAAACGTACGTATCAACCAAATAAACGTAAACACAGTAAAGTTCATGGCTTCCGCGCTCGCATGAGCTCAAAAAACGGCCGTAAAGTATTAGCTCGCCGTCGTCGTAAAGGTAGAAAAGTATTATCAGCTTAAGATCACTGAAGAGCAGTGGTCTTTTTTTTGTTTTAATTGATGAAATTGTTTTGTATAATAAACAATAATTAAGTGATGTATTGTGGAGTGGATGTTTGTGGA
Organism: Mammaliicoccus sp. C-M13; assembly: GCF_022386845.1. Taxonomy (NCBI): domain Bacteria; kingdom Bacillati; phylum Bacillota; class Bacilli; order Caryophanales; family Staphylococcaceae; genus Mammaliicoccus; species Mammaliicoccus sp. C-M13. Next base: position 45,413 of record NZ_JAJNHQ010000011.1, read on the forward strand.
AAAGGCTTATCGTATAAAGAAAAATAGTGATTTTCAAAGAATATATAAAAAAGGTAAGTCAGTTGCTAATCGTCAGTTTGTTATTTATACTTCAGAAAATGATTGCGAACACTTTAGACTTGGCATCAGCGTCTCAAAAAAATTAGGTAATGCTGTTACTAGAAATAGAATAAAAAGGTCAATTAGAGAGTGTTTTAAAGTTCATAAAGAAAATATCATTCCGAAAGACATCATTGTTATTGCTCGTAACCAGGCAGTAGACTTGGAAGTACTCGAAACAAAGAAGAGTTTAGAGCACGTGTTGAAGATTGCTAAAGTTTTTAATAAACGTATTCCCTAAGTATTTTAATAATTACTAGGAGGTTGCAGTATGCTTAAATCAAACTATGAAGGACAATCAGTAGAACAAGCACTACAACAAGGTTTAAAAGATTTAAATGTTCAAGAGCAACAAGTAAGAATCGATGTAATAAATGAAGGTAAAAAAGGCATTTTTGGTTTTATGAAGCAAGATGCTCGTATTGAATTAACGATTATTGATCCAGAATTAAAAGAGTTTAATTCAATAGAAGATTTAAGAAATCGAAATCAACAAAATGAACAACAAACGCAAGATCTAGATGAAGATACAGAAAGCAACAATATAACAGAAGATAATGAAAATACCGTATCAGAAGATAATTCCAATCATTCTCAGAATGTGAAGAAAAACGCGTTAAATGACATCGCAGACCAAACATTAGAGTATATATTGAATATCATTAAAGAAATGAATATTAATGTAGAAGGGTCTTATAAAATTAAATCTAATACATTGTATATCGATATGTCGTCTGATCAAGCTTCCTATATAATAGGTAAAAGAGGGCAAGTGTTAAATGCCTTACAAACTGTCGGACAAAATTATATGCATCAATATATTAAAGGATATTACACGTTAATATTAGATATTGAATCTTATCGAGCGAAACGTAAAGAAACATTAGAGCAGCTAGCTATAAATATGGCTAAAAAAGCTAAACAAACGAAAAGACCAGTTAAGTTAGAACCAATGTATAACTTCGAAAGAAAGATAATGCATCAGGCATTAAGTAAAGTTGAAGATATCGAAACATACTCTGAAGGAAGAGAACCTCATCGATATTTAGTCATCAAGAATAAATGATAATGGTCGGAGTGAGTTATCTCGCTCCGCATTTTTTCGAACAATATATTCGAAAATTGTTACAAAACCATTTACAATCAAAAGAATGAATAGCATGAATGGTGGAGGAGAAAAATAATGGAACTAGATACAATTACAAGTATCTCTACGCCTATGGGTGAAGGCGCAATCGCAATTGTACGTTTAAGTGGTCCGGATGCGATAAGTATCGCTGATAGTATATATAAAGGGAAAAAACAATTATCAGAAGTCGATTCACATACGATTAATTACGGACATATTTTGGATCCTGACAGTGGCGAAATTGTTGAAGAAGTAATGGCGGCTGTTATGAGAGCGCCTAAGACTTTTACAAGAGAAGATATCGTAGAAATTAATTGTCACGGTGGTCTAGTAACTGTTAATCGTGTACTTGAATTAACGTTATCAAATGGAGCAAGAATGGCGGATCCGGGTGAATTTACAAAGAGAGCTTTCTTACATGGTCGTATTGACTTATCACAAGCAGAAGCAGTGATGGATTTCATACGTTCTAAGACGGAACGCGCATCCAAGGTAGCCTTAGGGCAGATGGAAGGGCGTCTAAGTGAACTTATAAAAGGGCTAAGGCAATCTATACTAGAAATACTAGCACAAGTTGAAGTTAATATAGACTACCCTGAGTATGATGACGTAGAAGAAGCAACATCTCAATTTCTATTAAAAGAAGCTGCTAACATAGAGCAAGAAATCGATAAATTATTGAAGACAGGTCAACAAGGGAAAATTATGAGAGAAGGCTTGTCTACAGTAATAGTAGGTAAACCAAACGTTGGTAAGAGTTCAATGCTTAATAATTTAATTCAAGATAATAAAGCAATCGTTACAGAAGTAGCAGGGACGACTAGAGACGTATTAGAAGAATATGTTAATGTTCGTGGTGTGCCTTTACGATTAGTGGATACAGCAGGTATTAGAGAAACAGAAGATATCGTAGAAAAAATTGGCGTTGAAAGATCAAGGAAAGCTTTGTCAGAAGCAGATTTAATATTGTTCGTATTAAATTATAATGAATCACTGACAGAAAGTGATTACCAATTGTTTGAAGCTATTAAAAATGAAGACTTCATAGTTATTATAAATAAAACAGATTTAGAACAGCACCTTGATATGGATGAGCTGAAAGAGATGATAGGTGACCATCCTATCGTACAGACATCGATGGTAGAACAACAAGGTATTGAAGAGTTAGAACAAAAGATATCAGAATTATTCTTTGGTGGACAAGTTCAGTCACAAGACATGACTTATGTATCTAATTCAAGACATATTGCACTGTTAAAAGACGCGAAGTCTTCAATTAATGACGCAATTCATTCAGCTGAAGAAGGCATTCCAATAGATATAGTACAAATTGATTTAATCAAAACTTGGGAATTGCTAGGTGAAGTTATAGGTGAAGAAGCAAGTGAATCACTTATTGACCAATTGTTTAGCCAATTCTGTTTAGGAAAATAAAAGGAGGAAAAATTTTGACACAAAAATATGATGTTATTGTTGTCGGAGCAGGGCACGCTGGTGTAGAAGCAGGATTAGCTTCAGCGAGACGTGGCGCAAAAACTTTAATGCTTACAATTAACTTAGATAGTGTAGCGTTTATGCCATGTAACCCATCAGTTGGTGGTCCAGCAAAAGGTATAGTTGTAAGAGAAATTGATGCACTTGGTGGACAAATGGCTAAGACAATTGATAAAACACACATCCAAATGCGTATGTTAAACACTGGTAAAGGTCCAGCAGTACGCGCATTACGTGCTCAAGCAGATAAAGTATTATACCAAGAAGAAATGAAACGTGTATTAGAAGATGAGCCTAACCTTGATATTATGCAAGGTATGGTAGAACGTTTAATTATAGAAGATGATGTAGTAAAAGGCGTGGAAATGGTTATCGGCACTCAATATCTAGCTGATTCTGTTGTATTAACAACTGGTACATTTTTACGTGGTGAAATTATTTTAGGTAACTTAAAATATTCAAGTGGTCCAAACCATCAAATGCCTTCAATCACATTAGCAGACCATTTAAGAGATTTAGGTTTCGACATAGTTCGTTTCAAAACTGGAACACCACCTCGTGTTAATGGTGGCACAATTGATTACAGTAAGACTGAAATTCAACCAGGTGATGATGTAGGTAGAGCATTTAGTTATGAAACGACAGAATATATTTTAGACCAATTACCATGTTGGTTAACTTATACGAATGAACAAACACATAAAGTGATTGATGACAATTTACATCTATCAGCAATGTATTCAGGCATGATAAAAGGTACTGGCCCAAGATACTGTCCTTCAATTGAAGATAAATTCGTAAGATTTAACGATAAACCAAGACACCAATTGTTCTTAGAGCCTGAAGGTCGTAAAACTCAAGAAGTTTATGTACAAGGTTTATCTACAAGCTTACCTGAAGAAGTACAACGTAAAATGTTAGAAACAATACCGGGACTTGAAAAAGCAGATATGATGAGAGCCGGTTATGCTATTGAATATGATGCAATTGTACCTACACAATTATGGCCGACATTAGAAACTAAATTAGTTAAAAACTTATTTACTGCAGGTCAAATTAACGGAACTTCTGGTTATGAAGAAGCGGCTGGTCAAGGTTTAATGGCTGGTATTAATGCGGCAGGAAAAGTATTAGGTAAAGAAGATGTTGTATTACGTCGTTCTGATGCTTATATCGGTGTATTGATTGATGACTTAATAACAAAAGGCACAAATGAACCATATCGTCTATTAACATCACGTGCTGAACACCGTTTATTGTTGAGACATGATAATGCCGATTTAAGATTAACAGATATCGGTTACGAAATTGGTATGATTTCAGAAGAACGTTATGCTAAATTCAATCAAAAACGTGAAAGTATCAAAGCTGAACAAGAGAGATTACAATCTATTCGTATTAAGCCGAATGAACATACACAAAGTGTTATTGAAAGCCGTGGAGGTTCAGCACTTAAAGATGGTATATTAGCTTTAGATTTATTACGTAGACCAGAAATGGATTACAATGCTATCATGGAAATCTTACAAGAAACTTCTCCAGTTAATGAAGACATCCAAGAACAAGTTGAAATTCAAACGAAATATGAAGGTTACATTCAAAAATCATTAGCTCAAGTTGAGAAAGTTAAACGTATGGAAGACAAAAAAATACCTCTGAATATAGACTATGATGCAATCAATAGTTTAGCTTCTGAAGCAAGAGAAAAACTTAAAGAAGTTAACCCGTTAGATATTGCACAAGCATCTCGTATTTCAGGTGTTAACCCAGCAGATATATCTATCTTACTTGTTTATATTGAACAAGGTAAAATCCAGAAGGTGGACTAAAATGAACGAACAAACTTTTATCAACTTATTAAAAGATTCAGGTATTACACTTACTGATCAACAATTAAAACAATTTGAGACATATTTTGAAATGTTAGTTGAGTGGAATGAAAAAATTAACTTAACAGCAGTAACAGAAAAAGAAGAAGTGTATTTAAAGCACTTTTTTGATTCTGTGACACCTGCTTTTTATGTAGATTTTAATGAAATCGAATCTATTTGTGATGTAGGAGCTGGAGCCGGTTTTCCAAGTATTCCACTTAAAATTATATATCCACACTTACAAATAACGATTGTAGATAGCTTAAATAAACGTATTAAGTTTTTAAATGAATTAGCTAATAAACTTGAAATAGATAAAGTGAATTTTGTACATGATAGAGCAGAAACGTTTGGCAAAGGACAATACCGTGAAAGCTTTGATTTAGTAACGGCACGCGCTGTAGCAAGATTATCTGTATTGAGTGAGTTGTGTTTACCACTAGTTAAAAAAGGCGGGCAGTTTGTTGCATTAAAAGGTTCTCAAGGCGATGAAGAATTAGATGATGCACAGTTTGCAATTTCAGTGTTAGGTGGAAAATTAAATAAAGTTTATGAATTTAAACTTCCATTAGAAGAAAGCACAAGACAAATAATTGCGATTGATAAATTTAAACAAACACCTAAGAAATATCCAAGAAAACCAGGAACACCTAATAAAGAACCTTTAACAAAATAATTTCCTGGGAAATACGTAAGAATGAAAGTGGGTAGATTGAAATGAAAAAACCTTTTTCTAAATTATTTGGACTTAAAGACAAAGAATTAGAACATATAGAAGAAGCAAGAAATGAAGGCAACGTCGCGATAATTTCAACAGAAAAAATTGTGCCTAACCGTTATCAACCGAGAAAAGTTTTTGATGAGTCAAAGATAAAGGAATTAGCGCAGTCTATTAAAGAACATGGATTGTTACAACCAATTGTAGTTCGTCCAATAGAAGAAGGTATGTATGAAATTATTGCAGGTGAACGCAGATTTCGCGCAATTAAACATAACGATCTACCTGAAACTGAAGCCATCATAAAGCCCTTAAATGATAAAGAAACTGCAGCTGTGGCACTTATAGAGAATATTCAACGTGAAAATCTTTCAGCTATAGAAGAAGCAGAGGCTTATAGAAAATTACTTGATTTAGAAGGAATAACACAACAAGACTTAGCTGTAAGCATGGGGAAAAGCCAATCATTCATAGCGAACAAATTAAGATTGTTAAAACTATCAGAGCCCATCGTCATATCATTACAAAAAGGTGAAATTACTGAAAGACATGCAAGAGCTTTGTTGGGATTAGAAGATGAAGAACAACAAGATGTCTTAACGGCTATTCAGTCACAAAATTTAAATGTTAAGCAAACTGAAGATCGTGTGAAAAAAATACGAGGATCTGAAAAAGTAAAAGCTAAACAATTTCAATTTGAACAAGATATAACTGAAGCAATTGATGCACTTGGACAAAGTATTAAAAATGTTGAAAAAGAAGGCATCAAAGTAAAACGTATAGATGAAGAGCATAAAGACTTTTATGAAATTACGATTAAAGTTTATAAAAGAAATTCTTAAATATAATATATGAATTATGACTACCACCAAATTATTTATTATTTTGGTGGTAGTTTTTTATTATTACTTATCCAATCGTATAAGTAGTGATTAATTATTTTTAAGTATTGTTTTTTACTAATATATAATTTATACTTTGATTTGAAAGCGTTTGCAAACAAAAGGGGGATTTTGCATGATAACATTTTTAGTATCAATTGCTTTGTTAATTATAGGGTATTTTACATATGGTAAATATATTGAAAAAATGTTTGGTGTTAAAGAGGAGCGTCCGACTCCTGCTCATGACCAACGTGATAATATTGATTATGTTCCTATGTCGACGAATAAGAACTCATTAATACAATTGTTGAATATAGCAGGTGTTGGACCGATATTTGGACCTATTATGGGTGCTTTATATGGTCCAGTTGCGTTTTTATGGATTGTTCTTGGATCAATTTTTGCAGGAGCAGTGCATGATTATTTAACAGGTATGATTTCTATACGTAATAAAGGGGCTCATTTACCTGAATTGGCGGGTAAATTTTTAGGTAATGTTATGAAACACCTTGTAAACGTGTTTACATTGTTATTGTTATTACTTACAGGGACAGTTTTTGTTACGAGTCCGGCGTTACTTTTACATTCGTTAATGGACGGTAGAATAGCTTTAGGTATTATTATATTTGTGATTTTCTTATATTATTTCTTATCAACAGTTTTACCGATTGATAAAATTATTGGTAAAGTTTATCCGATATTTGGTTTTATTCTAATGATTTCAGCTGTTGGTATTTTCATTAGATTGTTGATGACTGGTGCAGAAATTCCTGAATTAACGTTGAAGAATATGCATCCTGATTCAGCGCCTATCTTCCCACTATTATTCTTTACGATTACTTGTGGGGCTTTATCAGGTTTCCATGCTACTCAATCTCCAATCATTTCTAGAACGACAAATCGTGAGAAAAATGGTCGTATGATATTCTATGGCATGATGATTGCAGAAGGAATTATCGCTATGATTTGGGCTGCTGCTGCTATGAGTTTATTCGGTGGTTATGGTGGACTTCAAGAAGTACTAGCAAAAGGGGAAGCGGCGCTTGTAGTGAGTGAAGCATCTACTATGTTACTAGGCTCAGTATTTGGCACGCTTGCAATATTAGGGGTTATTGTATTGCCAATTACGAGTGGTGATACGTCGTTTAGAAGTGCAAGAATGATTCTTGCTGATTATTTCAACTTCGGTCAAAAGCAAGTTTGGAAACGATTCGCAATAGCAATTCCAATGTTTGTGATTAGTTTTATTCTAACTACAGTAGATTTCACAATATTATGGAGATACTTCTCGTGGGCTAACCAAACAACTGCAACTGTGGCGTTATGGATTGGTACGATGTATCTATTGTTATCTAATAAGAACTTCTATGTAGCTTTAATACCGGCACTCTTTATGACGTGGAATATATTCACATATATTTTAAGTCAGCCAATTGGTTTAGGTATAGATTTATCGCTTAGTTATTGGTTATCAGCTGGCTTAACGATACTATGGACGATGTATTTCTATTATATATATCGTAAAAATAGTGAAACAGAATTTGAAATTGATCATCAAATTTTATCACCAACAGCACCTAAATATTAATATAAAAGCAGAACCTTTCGATCTCCACCGAAAGGTTCTGCTTTTTTGTTACGTATTTATTTAATATAGGTAAGGGGCTGCCATATAATACTCGCTCAAAAATACTATATGGCAGTGTGCTATTAACTTGGGCTAATAGCAAATGCTCGGACAGGGAATCCGGGGGCATTTTTAGGTTTTGGACTAATGGCTAAAATGACTGAACCACGTGTTGGTAGTTCATCTAATCCGGTTAACAGTTCTATCTGGAATGTATCTAAACCGAGCACATAACGTTCACCTACGATGTCGTTATGTTTACGGATATCAATAGAAGCATCTGTATCGAACGTTTCATGTCCTATTGATTTTATTTTTCTTTCTTCGAATAAATATTTCAAGGCATCTAATGACCAACCTGGTAGATGCTCGTTTCCATCTGCATCTCTATTTTCAAATTGTTCTTTATCTGGCCAACGTTTAGACCAATCACTTCTAAAAGCGACAAATGTATCTTGTTCAATTTGACCATTCTCAGCTTCCCATTTAAGGATATGTTCTTTTGTTAATCTAAAGTCTGCATCTTGTTCAACTTCTTTTGAGAAGTCTAGTACTATTAAAGGTAAGACCGTTTCTTGTAAACCTAATTCATGTAGATAACGTTTATGTTCTACAAAATGAATAGGGGCATCTATATGTGTGCCATATTGTGTTGCAAATTGCCAAGATTGAGCAAAGAATCCATCATCTTTCACTTGATATAAAGTTTTCGTTTCAGCATTTTCAAATGATGAAAAATGTGGAGATTCAGAATCAAAAGTATGCGTTAAATCGACCCATTTATATTTCTTTAGTTGGCTCAGTGATTCCCACAATGGATATGACATAACATCACCTCTTATTTTGATTAATTTGGTTGTTTGACTGTGTTATCTTGACGTAGCTTTTCAACTGAACGAACAAGCACATTTAAAGCTTCTTTAACTTCGTCTTCTTTTCTTGTTTTTAGACCACAATCTGGGTTAACCCAGAATAATGAACGATCAATTTCTTTAAGTGCTCTATTGATAGCAACTGTAATTTCTTCTTCTGTTGGAATACGCGGGCTATGAATATCATAAACGCCTAAACCAATACCTAAATCATATGTGATGTCTTCGAAATCTTGAATTAAATCACCGTGACTTCTAGAAGTTTCTATTGAAATAACATCCGCATCTAGTGATTTAATAGCATGAATGATTTGTCCGAACTGAGAATAGCACATATGCGTATGAATTTGCGTTGAGTCTTGAACAGATGATGTTGATAATTTAAATGAATGTACTGCTTTATCTAAATAATCTTCATGATATTCTGAACGAAGCGGTAAGCCTTCTCGTAATGCTGGTTCATCGACTTGTATAATTTTAATACCTGCGTCTTCAAGTGCTAGTACTTCCTCGTTAATAGCAAGCGCGATTTGGTCTTGTACTTCACGTCTTGGAATATCAACACGCTCAAATGACCAGTTTAAAATTGTAACAGGCCCAGTAAGCATACCTTTAACTGGTTTATCCGTTAAACTTTGTGCATATAATGTTTCATCAACTGTTAATGGAGCTGTCCATTTAACATCACCGTATATGATTGGTGGTTTTACAGCACGTGATCCATAAGATTGAACCCATCCAAACTTAGTTACTAAGAAGCCATTTAACTTTTCACCAAAGAATTCAACCATATCATTACGTTCGAATTCACCATGAACAAGTACGTCTAAGCCAATATCTTCTTGAATTTCAATCCAACGTTTAATTTCATTTTCAAGGAACTCTTGATACTGTGCATCAGTAATTCTATTGTTCTTCCAGTCAGCACGATATTTTCTTACTTCCCTAGATTGTGGGAAAGAACCAATCGTAGTTGTAGGTAGGTCAGGTAAATTTAATAATTGATCTTGTAATACTTTTCTCTCTTTAAATGGTGTTGCACGCTCTGATTTAACAGCTTCATAATCATATTCTAATTGTTTGAATGATTGACCTTCAAAACGTTCAAATTGTTCTTTTAATTGGTTATATAAAGTATCATCTTGTTCATTAAATAATTGTTTTAATGCGTATAATTCATCTAATTTTTCTGTAGCGAAACTTAAACCATCGCGTATTGAATCATCTAAAGTTTCTTCTTCTAATGTAACTGGTACGTGTAATAAAGAAGATGAAGGTTGAATAACAAGTTCGTCAGTATAAGATTGTAAAGTTTCAATCAATGATTTCTTTTCTTCAATATTAGCTGACCAAACGTTTCGACCGTCTACAATTCCAGCAAATAAAGCTTTTTCTTTAGGGAATAGTCCGTCTTGGATTTGTTTTAAGTTATAACCATTATCATGAACGAAGTCTAACCCAAATCCGTATACAGGTAATTTACCAACGAAATTCAAATCAACGCGTTCAAAGTATGTTTGTAATACGATATTAGTTGAAGCAGCTTCTTTATTAAAGAAGGCATATGCTTCTTCTGTGATTTCTTGTAATTCATTAGCTTTATCTGTAACAAGAATAGGTTCATCTACTTGTATATATTCAGCACCAGCTTCTGTTAACGTTTGGAATACTTCTTTATATAAAGGTAGTAATGTTCTGACTTTCTCATCAAAAGTTTGGTTTCCGCCTTTTGAAAGTGCAACGTAAGTGATAGGTCCTAAAATAACTGGATGAGTATTTACACCTAATTCTTTTGAAAAATTAAATTTATCTAGTAATACATTACGATTTAATTGAGGTGTTACATTATCCCATTCAGGAACGATGTAGTGATAGTTAGTATTAAACCATTTAATTAAAGCACTAGCTACATGCTCTTTGTTACCTCTAGCAATATCAAATAGTAAATCATCATCTACTTCGCGACCTTGAAAACGTTCTGGAATGATATTAAATAATAATGATGTATCTAAAACATGGTCGTAAAGTGAAAAGTCACCAACAGGTATTTGATCAACATGATGATTTTGTTGGATTGTTAAAATTTCTTTGTGTAAATCTTGTAATGTTTGATCAAGTTCAGTTTTGTCTATTTTATTTGACCAATAACTTTCAATTGCCTTTTTCCATTCTCTTTTCTTACCTAGTCTTGGGAATCCTAAATTTGCTGTTTTAATTGTCATAATATTGCCTCCTTAGATTGTGTACCAGTTATGGATTTTGAATACTGTGCAAGTTCAACTGTAATATCATATTTTAAAAATGGTGTGACTAAATACAGACCATTAAAATATTGGTGAATCGTGTCGATTAATTCTTTACTTAAACTTATGCTAAGTGCTCTAGTTGCCTCTTTATCATGTTTGACTTTTTCAAAGGCATTAAGAACACCTTCAGATAATTTGATACCGGGTACTTCGTTGTGTAAAAACAGTGCGTTATTATAGTTGGTTATTGGCATCACTCCTATAAATATTGGTGCATCTAGATGTTTAGTTGCTTCGTATATTTCTTTTATTTTTTCAGGTTCATAAACAGGTTGAGTAATAAAATATTCAATGCCTGAATCTAGTTTTTTCTCTAGTCGTTTCACTGCTGGTTCTAATCTTCGAACGTTTGGATTAAATGCTCCAGCTACTGAGAAATTTGAATTCCTTCTTAGCGATGCTCCGTCTGCGTTAATACCTTGATTAAACTGTTGTATAATTTCTGCTAAACCATTTGAATTAACATCGAATACGCTTGTTGCACCTGGGAAATTCCCTACTTTAGAAGGGTCTCCTGTGATTGCTAAAATATCATTAATTCCTAAAAGCGATAGCCCCATTAAATGAGATTGTAGACCGATTAAGTTTCTATCTCGACAAGCTAAGTGTACGAGGGGTCTAATTTTATAGTTTTGTTTAATAATACTTGCTGCAGCAATGTTAGAAATTCTAACGCTAGCTAAAGAATTATCAGCAAGTGTTATCGCTTCTACTTCAGCATCTTCTAAAGCTTTAACACCTTTGAAAAACTTGTCTGTATCTAAATGCTTTGGTGTATCTAATTCAACGATAACGGTAGGTTTTTGGCTAACGAGTTCGGTAATGCTAGGTTCTTGTTTATCTTGTTTTTGATATTTCTTTGTTTCTATCGGTATTACATTTTTATGATGTACAGGCTTTAAATCTTTTACGACTTCTTTGATTTTCTTAATGTGTTCTGGCGTAGTACCACAGCAACCACCGATAAGGCGGACGCCTTGATTTACAAGTTCTTTAGCAGATTTTGAAAAGTATTCAGCGTTATTGCTATACTTAAGTTCATTTTCTTCTAAATCAAGTAAGCTTGCGTTTGGATAACATGAAAGATATGCATCTTTAGGAATATCAATATGTTTATAAGTTTGAATCATATGATAAGGTCCATGGTGACAATTCAGTCCAACAATATCTGCTCCTGCATCGAGTAAAGACTGCAAAGCATCCGGTATAGGTGTACTATTTCTTAAGAAATTCGTGTTGCTTGCTGTTAATTGAGCTATAATCGGTAAGTCATATTTTGCTCTAGTATCTTTTAATACAGCGAGTAATTCTTCTAAGTCGTAATATGTTTCAAAAAGTATGCCATCCACACCTTCATTTACTAAAGTCTCAATTTGTATTTCTGTATGGTATTGAATGGACTCAATGGATAAGTCACTTTTTCTTATGTTTCGAAAACCACCAACAGTTCCTAGTATGAATGTGTCTTCATTGCTTGCTCTTTTAGCGATGCGTACTGCTTCTTTGTGTATATCTTTGACGCGGTGCTCTAAATTATATATTTGCAATTTTTCAAAGTTAGCACCGTATGTGTTGGTTTGAATAACATCAGCTCCTGCTTCTATATAGGAGCGATGTATTTTTTCTATCTTTTTTGGATGTGTTAAGTTATAGCTTTCTGGACAAGTATCTAATCCTTCTGAATAAAGGATTGTACCCATTGCTCCGTCAGCTATTAAGATACGGTTCTTCAACGCCTCTTTCATCTTCATATATAGCCTCCTTTAATGCCCAATCGATATCTGTAATCAATTCTTTGACATCCTCTAATCCGACTGAGAGTCTGAACAAACCGTTAGTAATACCACGCTCTGCTCTAATTTCTTCTGGTATTGCAGCGTGACTCATTGTAGCAGGATGAGAAAGTATCGTTTCGACACCACCTAAACTAACTGAAACAAGTGGAATATTGAGATGATCTACAAATGACTGTGCTTTTGACTCGTCTTTAAGTCTAAATCCAATAACAGCACCACCATTTTTAGCTTGTCTTAGGTGTGTGTCATTAGTAATTGGATAATAAACAGTTTCAATCACTTCATTTGTTATTAAATATCTATATATTTGTTCAGCATTATGAACACTTTGTTTAAATCGAATTGGTAATGTTTTTAAATGCTTCGCAAGTGTCCATGAATCGTACACACTTAGACCTGATCCTGTTCCATTTTGAATGAGATAAATATCTTCTTTTAATTTAGGATCATTCACGACAACTGCTCCTGCAATCAAATCACTATGGCCGCCTAAAAACTTAGTAGCAGAGTGAACAACGATGTCAGCGCCTAATTTAAGAGGTGACTGTCCAAGTGGTGTCATAAATGTGTTATCAACTGCCAATAGTGCATCGTTACGTCGTGCTATCTGTCCAACTCCATCAATATCTGTCACTTTAAATAGTGGATTGGAAGGTGTTTCAACGTAGATGAGCTTTGTATTAGGTTGAACTGCGTTTTCAACTTGGTTTAAATCAGTCTGGTCAACTGTTGTAAATTCGATTTTAAATTTTTTAAGAATTTGTTCGGTTAGTCTAAAAGTACCGCCGTATACATCATCTGGCAAAATAACATGGTCTCCAGGTTCTAATGTGAGAAACACTGCAGTGATAGCTGCAATTCCTGAACTAAAAGCAAATCCATACTGACCGTCTTCTAATTTAGCTAATTTTTCTTCTAGCAACTTTCTATTTGGATTTCCACTTCTTGCATAATCAAATTCTTGATTTTCACCTAGTGTATGTTGGTGAAATGTTGATGAATAATATAATGGTTGGTTACTTGATAAATGTTCATGTCCGCGAGTTGAGTCTAAAATTAATGAAGTTTCTTTTGAATAGCTCATAATGACACTCCTTCTTTTTTTGATTTTTTCAGAGCTTGAAGTATGTCTTGGTAGATGTCTTCGTAATCTTCAATTCCTATTGATAGACGAAGTAAGTATTCATCAATGCCACGTTTGTCTTTTTCTTCATCAGCCATATCAACATGCGTTTGCGTATACGGGAAAGTGATGAACGTTTCTGTACCACCTAGGCTTTCAGCAAAAATACATAAATCTATATTTTGTAAAAATCGATCTACGCTATAGTCTTGTTTCAATCTGATGCTTAACATGCCTGTTCTTCCTGAATAAAGAACTTCTTCTATGCTGTTTACTGATTGAAGTGACTCAGCTAATTTTCGAGCGTTTTCTGTAGCACGGTCTAATCTTAGATGTAAGGTTTTCAAACCACGTACTAGTAAATAACTATCGAACGGTGAAAGTGTAGCGCCGATCATATTGTGAAATTGTCCGAGTAATTCACCTAAGTTATCATCTGCTACTGTTACAACACCTGCTAATACATCATTGTGTCCGCTTATATATTTAGTAGCAGAATGTAAAACGATATCTGCACCATCTTTTAATGGAGCTGATAGATACGGTGTTAAAAATGTATTATCAATGATTGTTAAAATGTTATGTTCTTGGGCTATTGCATACAATGGATCTAAATCAACCGAGAACATTAAAGGGTTTGATATTGGTTCGATAAAGAATGCTCTAGTATTTTCAGTTAAAGAAGCATTTACTTCATCAATATTTGAAAAATCAATGTATTTAAATTTAATATTGTATTGTTTCTCATAAAATTCAAAAAGTCTAAATGTGCCACCATATAAATCAAAAGAAACAAGTATTTCATCATTTGGTTTAAATAAGTTACAAATCAATTGAATGCTAGCCATACCACTTGAAGTTGCAAATGAGTATTTTCCACCTTCAAGTTTTGCAAAAGCTTCTTCAAATTGTGAGCGAGTTGGGTTTTTAGTTCTTGTATAATCAAATCCAGTAGAACAACCTAATTTTTCGTGTTGATAAGCTGTAGAAAGATAAATTGGATTTGTTGTTGCTCCCGTTCGATCTTTTGTTAATGAAATTTGAGCGAGTTGAGTAGATTTCATAATTGCCTTCCTCCCTAATTAAATATAAAAATAAAAAAAGCTTCCGTCCTTTAAACCCGAAATGATTCGGATGTAAAGGACGAAAGCTTAGCTCGCGGTACCACCTTTGTTTGTAATGACATTGCTGACATCACCTCTATAAGTACGCCATCTCTTAATAAAATATACAGTGGCAGAAAAGGAATAGTACAAAAAATTTCCAGTACGCCATCAATATAAGAGATTTTAATACTGTATCGCTATAACGGGCGATCCCGTTGACACCTCAATATCGATGTCACCACTCCAAGGCCATTTTCAATCTTTCTTTCAATATTCCCTTTCAGCAAATAGGAACTCTCTGTTAATTGCAGTGCTAAGATTTACTTTCCTTTTTATCGTGCTTTTAATTATTATTTCGTTGTTGATATATTACACATTACTATGCGCTTATTTTTTTGTCAACAACTTTTCTGAATATTTTAATTTATCCGTTAATTTTTCTTTTGTGCATAAGGTGTTTAAAATTGTTATAATTTAGTGTGCATGTTTTACGTGAAACAAATTAAAGGATAGACGCGGTGATGAAATGAAAGAAAGAAATTATGAATTAACTCAAAAAATTTCTTATAACCATAGTAGTGATCAAATTATTGAAATTCCATTAGATAAATTAAGAAGAAATCCTTATCAACCACGACAGTTTTTTGATGAAGTAGCATTACAAGATTTAACCCAATCCATTTCACAGCATGGTGTGTTACAACCTATCGTCGTCAGAGAAACGATTAAAGGGTACGATATTGTTGTAGGTGAAAGGCGTTTTCGGGCTAGTCAATTAGCCGGTAAGCAGACTGTCCCAGCAATTATTAAAGACTTAACAGATGAAGAAATGCTAGAATTAGCCATTATCGAAAATCTGCAACGAGAAAATTTAAAACCTTTAGAAGAAGCGAAAAGTTATGCGACGATGATGGAAGAATTAAACTTGAGACAACAGCAAGTTGCTGATAGATTAGGTAAGTCACGATCATACATCGCAAATGTCTTAAGGCTACTTAATCTGCCACCAAGTGTTAAAAATATGATTAATGAAGATCAGTTATCTAGTGCACATGGAAGAACGCTACTAGGTTTAGAAAAAGAACATAACATTGTTGAGGTCGCCAAAAAAGTCATCAAAGAACATATGAGTGTTAGGGCGTTGGAAGAGCATGTGAAACTCTTAAATGAAAAAGGAAAACCAAAAAGTAAAGCTCATCAAAATAAGCCGCAATTTATTATGAAACATGAGTATCAATTAAAAGAAAAATTTGGAACTAATATTGATATTCATAAAACGAAAAAGTCTGGCAAGATATCACTTGAATTCAATTCAGAATCTGAGTATAAAAGAATAATAGAATTATTGTTAGAACAGTAAAGAGGTGCAAAATTGAAAAAAATAAACAACATCATCCATAAATTAATTGATCCATTTATGAACCCTGACAATTGGCAGAAATGGATAGAACAGATATTTATTGGCTTATTTTATATTATACTCGCGTTTATAATCATTAAAATATTGCATAAATTAATAGAAAAATTCTTCACTACTAAATATGGAACGAAGCGGGTAGGGAAGTCTAACAAACGTGCAAAAACAATGGTAAACTTATTACAGAATGTAGTTTCATACGTAGTTTGGTTTATTGTTGCTACAACTATCTTAAGTAATTTAGGGATTAGAGTAGAAAGTATCATTGCCGGAGCTGGAGTAGTCGGTTTAGCAATCGGTTTTGGTGCACAAGCATTAGTAAAAGATGTCATAACAGGATTCTTTATTATATTTGAAAATCAATTTGACGTCGGAGATTATGTAAAAATTAATACGACTGGGACAACAGTAGCAGAAGGTACTGTACAATCTATTGGTATGCGATCAACAAGAATCTTATCCTTTGAAGGAGATTTAACAATCTTACCAAATGGAACTATGAACGAAATAGTAAACTTCTCAATTCACAATGGTATGGCTATTGTAGAAATACCTGTTTCTATTAAAGAAGATCTAGATAAAGTAGAACAAAAATTAGAAGTGTTTTTACCAACTATAAAAGAAAAATATGCAATTTTTGTTAATGAACCTGAAATATTAGGAGTAGAAACTGTAACAGCAGGTGAAGCTACTATAAAAATTGCAGGAGAAACAGAACCAAACGCACATGGTACAGGTGCACGTATTTTAAGAAGAGAAATAAAATCATTCTTCGATAAAGAAGGCATACAATCACCAATACCAACGATGGTTTCATATAATCCAAATAATATTCAATAAATATCTAAAATGGAGGCTGTTTCATGATAAAATCATATGACTTAAATGATATTGTAGAAATGAAAAAACAACATGCATGTGGCGTCAATAGATTTAAAATCATAAGATTGGGAGCAGACGTTAGAATTAAATGTGAAGGTTGTTCACGTAGTATAATGTTACCAAGGCAAGAATTTGATAAAAAAATCAAAAAAATATTAGAAAAAGGACAAGGTGAATAAAATGGCATTAACAGCTGGTATCGTAGGTTTACCAAACGTTGGGAAATCTACATTATTTAACGCAATAACAAAGGCGGGAGCATTAGCGGCAAACTATCCTTTCGCTACAATTGATCCAAACGTTGGTATCGTAGAGGTGCCGGATCATCGTTTACAAGAATTAACTAAATTAGTTAAACCAAAGAAAACAGTACCAACTGCTTTTGAATTTACAGATATAGCAGGTATCGTTAAAGGTGCTTCTAAAGGTGAAGGATTAGGGAATAAATTCTTATCACACATCCGTGAAGTAGATGCTGTATGTCAAGTTGTACGTGCATTTGAAGATGAAAATGTTACGCACGTTTCAGGTAAAGTAGACCCAATCGATGACATAGAAGTTATTAATATGGAATTAGTGTTAGCTGACTTAGAGTCAGTAGAAAAACGCTATGAAAGAGTCGCGAAAATGGCGAAACAAAAAGATAAAGAAGCTGTTGCCGAAGAAAAAATATTAGCAAAAATTAAAGAAACATTAGAAAATAATGAACCAGTAAGAAGCATAGAGTTTACAGCCGAAGAAAAAACTATTTTAAAACACTTAAGCTTATTAACAGCAAAACCTATGTTATATGTAGCAAACGTAGCTGAAGATGAAGTAGCAAATCCTGAAGACAATGAATATGTGAAACAAATCAAAGAATACGCAGATAATGAAGGATCAGAAGTTATTGTTATTTCAGCGAAAATAGAAGAAGAACTTGCAACATTAGATGATGAAGACCGTGAAATGTTCTTAGAAGATTTAGGTGTAGAAGAAGCAGGTCTAGATAAATTAATACGAGCTTCATATAACCTATTAGGATTAGCAACATACTTTACAGCAGGTGAACAAGAAGTAAGAGCTTGGACATTTATAGAAGGTATGACAGCCCCACAATGTGCTGGAATTATTCATACAGACTTCGAAAGAGGATTTATTAGGGCAGAAACAGTAAGTTATGATGACTTATTAAGTAATAATGGCATGGTTGGAGCTAAAGAAGCGGGCAAAGTTAGACTTGAAGGTAAAGACTATTTAATGAAAGACGGAGACGTCGTTCACTTCAGATTTAACGTGTAAAAAATGATTGTAAAAAGTAATGCTGTGTGCTATAATTCTTGATTGTGAGTAATGAAAATTATTCCTTGCTTAATACAAAAGATATTAAGCCGCATAGACCACAAGGAGGTGTAAATTGATGAGAACATATGAAGTAATGTACGTAGTACGTCCAAATATCGAAGACGAAGCTAGAAAAGCTTTAGTTGAGCGTTTCAAAGGCGTTTTATCTTCAAACGGTTCAGAAATCATCGAAGAAAAGGATTGGGGTAAACGTCGTTTAGCTTATGAAATCCAAGACTTCGCAGAAGGTTTCTACAATATCGTTAGAATTAAGGCTGAAAATGATGAAGCAATCAATGAATTTGATCGTTTATCAAAAATCACTGGCGATATCATTCGTCACATTGTCGTACGCGAAGATGAAAAATAATTTTAATTTTTAAGATATGGGGGAGATTAAATGATTAATCGTGTTGTATTAGTCGGTCGGTTAACTAAAGATCCGGAATACAGAGTAACACCCTCAGGCGTTCAAGTTGCTACTTTTACTTTAGCTATTAATCGTACTTTTACGAATCAGCAAGGTGAAAGAGAAGCTGACTTTATCAACTGTGTCGTTTTTAGACGTCCCGCAGAGAATGTAAACAATTACTTATCTAAAGGTAGTCTTGCAGGTGTTGAAGGTCGTTTACAATCTCGTAGCTACGAGAACCAAGAAGGTCGTCGTGTTTATGTAACTGAAGTTGTTTGTGATAGCGTTCAATTCCTTGAACCTAAAGGCGCAAACCAACGTCAATCAGGTAATGATAACCAATCATACAACCAGAAAAATAATAACGAATTCCAAAACTATGGACAAGACTTTGGCGGTAACCAACAAGGCCAAAAAGCACCTTCAAATCAACAACAGTCAAATAATAATCAACAATCAAGTAACCCATTTGCAAATGCTAATGGACCAATTGATATCAGTGATGATGATTTGCCGTTCTAAACAGTTGATTTAAACGTTTATATATAAACTTAACGAGAAGGGAGGAACACAATCATGGCAGGTGGACCAAGAAGAGGTGGTCGTCGTCGTAAAAAAGTTTGCTATTTCACAGCAAATGGTATTACACATATCGACTACAAAGATACAGATTTACTTAAGAAATTTATCTCAGAAAGAGGTAAAATCTTACCACGTCGTGTAACAGGTACTTCAGCGAAATACCAACGTATGCTTACAATAGCTATTAAACGTTCACGTCACATGGCTTTATTACCATACGTTAAAGAAGAACAATAATATTTAATGTATACAAAACCCTCTAGCAATCAGGCTAGAGGGTTTTTTGTGTTCGGATTTATGGAAAAAAGGGCAACGTGTGAGAAAGTTGATATTTTAAGCATAAAAAAAGAGGCAACCTCTCGGTCAACCTCTTAAAACGGAAAGAACAAAGTTCTTTCATAATAAACAAGAGATTTTAAAAAGTATCTCTTGGAGACAATTGTCTCATTCCTTATATATAATACTAATTGTTCTTGACATAATAGTCAATCATTTTGTTGAGGGATAGAAAAAAATAAGAAAGGGATGGTACATTTCTATAATGCTTATATTTTCTATTTTTACGTTATTTGAATGCTAATAATTCATTTTTTCTATTGTTTTTAATACTATCACTACAATACTTCGAATGTAATATAAATAATGAGAGTATATCTATAATTGGTAATACTTTTAGATTGATTTCTGAGAGTCCTTGTTTTTGACCAAGTTTTTTTAGTTCTCTTTCAGTTTTTAATTTATATCTTGGGATTAAATTAAGCATTAAGGGCTGGCTATGGGCACATTTATTCCTAACATTTTTAGTGAATTTAATGAACTTACCAGCTTTTCGTAATTCATCGTCATTAGTTCTAGCGGAATAAAATTCTACAAATGCAGAAAATTGTCCGAAAGGCATTAATTCTAAACATACCCATACTGGAGGATCATTGTAGTATTTTTGAAAACTAGGCATAACTGTATTATCTCTTTTTATAACAGTAGTAAAAATTTTATTTAGATCGCCTTGATGATTATTGATAAAATCTTGCATAATTTGGTAACCATCTTCTTTATCATCATTAGTTATTTTTTCAAGAATATCAGTTTTTAGAGAATGTTCAATATCT
The DNA here is from genome assembly GCF_022386845.1 of Mammaliicoccus sp. C-M13. Classification (NCBI taxonomy): domain Bacteria; kingdom Bacillati; phylum Bacillota; class Bacilli; order Caryophanales; family Staphylococcaceae; genus Mammaliicoccus; species Mammaliicoccus sp. C-M13. The sequence continues at coordinate 66,163 of NZ_JAJNHQ010000011.1, forward strand.
AAACACATTGGTAATAACATGTAACGTAACCTCATATCTAAAGTTGCGAGATCTGATAGTGCGGAAAATTCAAAATTATAATTTCCACTACTATCTTTAGGTATGTTTTTTCTGAATGAAGATAGTTTAAAAAAGTATGTGTTATTTTTCAATATTTCTTTAGCTTCATTCTCTTTTATTTCGTTAAATAAAATACCTAAAGATTTTAATTTTTTGATTTGTTCTTCATAGTTTAACTTTGGCTTTCTACCCATTTCAACTTCTTATCCCCTCTAATTTATTCATCATATCTTCTGCCATTTTATCCGTAATATATGGCTACTGTTGCTTTATAATCACTATGCCTTACTCTATCTCGATTGCCAATAAGGCATTTTTCTATTATTAAGATAACTCTTAGATAATATTATATCTAAAATAAGAGCGCATCCTTTATAAATATTATAATATAATGGATTTATAAAGCTATAAAATATATAATTATTTTGTCGGGTGGGGATGAGAATTGGATATAAAAGAGGTATTAAAATTATTTGAAAGTAATTTGTTACATGAGAACATTTCAGATTCAGTGCTAAGTGAATTAATGAATAATGTAGGCAACACAGATTCTGATATTCGTGAAAAGACTACTGAAATAATTTGTTTATTAATTTTAAATAATAAATTAACTGATATTCAAATAGATAAAATATTGTATATGAGCTTGAGAAATTTAAATATAAACTTGGGTAATGATGATTCTGATAGTGTATTTTTAAGAAGTTTTAGTTCTTTAATACTTGCTTCTATAGTAGAAAATGATATTAAAAGTAAAACTTTTGAACGAGATACTTACAATAAAATTTTTAATGCAGCGATTTTTTATTATGAAAAAGAGCAAGATATTAGAGGTTATATACACAATAAAGGATGGGCGCATAGTATTGCACATGGGTCGGATTTAATAGTTGCTTGTATAAAATCTGATTTTTATTTAAAGAATTATAACAGTATGGTTATGAATTTGATTAGTAATAATCTCTTCAAGTTAACAAAAGATTCTCTACCATATATTGATGATGAAGATGAGAGGCAAGTATTCATAATTGAATCATTATTAGAAACAGGGTTCTCTGATATAGATTTAAGTAACTGGATAAATGATATTCAAGTTAAATTAAATCAATTAGACTATACTGGAGTAAAATATTATAGAGCTCAAAAAAATATAACTGATATGTTTAAAACTTTATATTTCAGATTAAAGTTTAACAACCAATGTGAAAGAACACGAATGACAATTGAATCAAAACTTGAAGAAATATTTCTTAAAACTTACTTTAAAGATATTGAGAAGAAGTAGAATAATAATAAATTATAACACTATATTTCTAATTCACTAATAATAGTCGAATTTAGAATATAGTTGGTTTGGTATTTTTCGCTTAAAAATTTTATAAAATGAAGCAATTCTTTTGGTTCTATATTGCCGTTAAGAAATTGATCTTTTAATAATAAATACGTTGTTTTTTCTTCTTTATCTGAGATTTTCTTGAAGTATCCCCACATATGGTCATACGTGTTTATTATAGAACCTTTAGTTGGCGTAATCTGTTTAGCTTTATTTATTTCACTTTCTATTTCGTCTAAAGTGACAGGTGATTTTAGCATTTCTCGAATGCTTAAATAGTATTTTTGACTGTGCCACATGACTTCATATTTATGCTTAGCCCATAATAATTCACTGTTTTTATTATTTTTCATAATGATTAACCACACCTCTTTTACCTGTAATTAAATCATTCATAATAATTCTCCTAAACATTAATCAAACAGTTGCATCTTGCCGGTATCTTGTCATTTTGCCATTTATAATATAATAATTTAATATATTCTTCGTAAGCTGTGTCTCCGTATATTTTATCATTACCATAGACGTAAATAGGAGGTAAGTTTTCATCAGAAAAATGACTACGATTTTTATCAATGATTAGTGCTAAATTTGATAAATCTTGTTTAAATGACTCTGATCTTTTTCCACCTCTACGAATATGTTCTTTATTCATCTCTTTTAACAATTGGAAAGTATCTATAATATAAGGATTACCATCATTATAAACATGTTGAACAATTGGATGGTGTATATACTTTGTGTTTCCTTCAATTAGTTCCATATGAGCCAAGCATACTCTAATAATTTGATATAGCTCCAGTATCTGTTTAGATAAGCGTCTATTGTCTAGATATTTTGCACTGACTTCATGATTCGGACTTACTCTAAATATTTGCATATTAATCACCTAATCTATAAATACCATTTTGAGACTTTTATTTCGTGGTATTTTTAAACTAATACCACAAAATTATAACTATTCGATACCCTATAATAATGGGAAAGAAACTTAATAGTGAATTTCATAGCTATTACACAAAAATATATAAGACGGAAGGACCTCTTGTGAAAGTTGGTAAATATGACTTTTTAGTTGGATAAAAGTATATTTATTTTTGCCGGTAGATATATTTGTCATATTTCCCCCAATTGTATTCAAGCTCCTGTTTGCTTATGATTTTATATGGATTAAATATAGTTTGGCCGTTTTTATTTAAGTAAAAATTATTTTCAATTTGATAAGCAGCATGGACGACTGCTTGCTCAGAAAAGTAAATTACTACATCTCCTACAGTACTAGAATTATCAGTTCTTACATAGCCTAGTTGTCTAAGAGTATGTAAAAATGAATCTCCTTTTATCCATTGATTTAAAATATTTCTAGATTTAGTAATCGCATATAATACTGTTGATAAACAATTCGAGCCCTGATATAAGGGGAATGTATCAACTAAAGATTCTATATGCTCTGGTAGTTTTATATGTATTTCATCAGATTTATTGTCTTGATAATCATGAATTTTTGTATTAAAAAATTCTTTTTTAGTATCAGAATTCATTGTTTTCCATTTGAAAGATGTAATTAATTTGTTATTAATAAAAAGTGGGTTATTAATTTTTTGTTGTTCGTCTATAAGAGTGTTCTGAGTAGCATTGCTTAAGGATTCAAACCATCCAGCGTATGCTTGAATCACATATTTATACTCATATAAGTTCCATATTTCGTATAAATTATTTGTTTTAATGTTAAACAAACTACTCTCTTTGAATTTTTCTTTAGAGGTTATTAAGATTGACTCATATTTAATTGGTAATGAAGTAACGAAAAATAAATCAAAATCGTTAAAGTAATGTTCTTCCCAGTACTTAATGGTTTGTGAATTGGGATATATATACATTTGCAACCTCCGATATTAGAAATATATAAAATCAATATATATAAATAATCGTATAAAAAAACAGCATTGTTTTATTTATACGATTAAGTATTGGTTTTATTATATATAATATTTTAATTTACTTATCTAAAATTTATTAAATCTTAAGTTTTCAATTACATGATTTTCACTCTTATACAATACGAGATCTGATCTGTTTTTAGTTGGTAAAATATTTTTTATTAAGTTCACTTCGTTTATATCTTCCCAAATTTCTGTAGCAATTTTGATTGCTTCTTCTTTAGGTAAATCACGGTATCTGTAGAAATGAGAATCTGGTTTTTGGAAGGCTTCTTCTTGTAGTAATAAGAAGCGATTGAGATACCATTTTTTCATGTTATCTATTGTTGAGTCTAAATAGATTTTATAGTCGATATAGTCGCTTACAAGTTCTTCTTCGTGTGGATTCACTTGGAATATGTTTACCCCTTCGATTATAAGGATATCTGGACAATCAACGTAATGATATTGTTCTTTAAGTCTGTCATATGTGATATGTGAATATGTGTATGTTGGTATATTTGGTTCATTTTCTTTTATTTGTTTTAAGTGATCAATAAGTATTTTTGTATCATAACTTTCAGGGAATCCTTTTTTAGAAAGTAAGTCTTTATCAATCAGTTCTTGTTTGGGCATAATATACCCATCTGTTGTGATAAGGTCGACTTTCCAATCAGGATTATATTCTTGGAGTAGGTGTAAGAGTAGTCTTGAAACGGTACTTTTACCTACTGATACGCCACCTGAGACACCAATTATAAATGGTGGTGTATTATTTTTGTTGAGTAATTTTGTATTGATGTTCTGTGAGTAGTCTTTGTGAAATTTAACTTTGTTTGTCAAAAAGTTAATTAACGGCAAATATACTTCGTCTATTTCTGTAGTAGTTAAATTATCATTTAAGCTGATGATTTCATCTAAGTTTAAATGACTGACATCCATGTTTAATTTGAAATCTGTGTTACGCCATTCTTCTTTTGTGAATTTCATAATTTTTTCCTCTACTTTAAGAATTTATCGATTTTTTTACAGTACTCGTATAGGTTAACATAAAATTTACAAAAATTAACCTATTTATTTTTTAAATCTGCATATATAAAAAATTGAGCAATCTTCATTGCGTGTATATGCTTTTGTAATCGTTTGTATGTCGAGCTTTCTTTATTGTGTTTGATTTGTGCTTTAGATGATTTGTTGATAATAGATTCTATCGGTGGTAAAGCTTCTTCTAGCTGGATTTTATCGTAATACTCAGTTGATGTTATGACACCTTTAGAAGTTTTCAAAGCTTGTATTCTGTTAATTAAAAGCGAGTGTTGAGATGTATTTTCATCAAATTTACCGAGCATCTTTTCGCAATTTGTAATAGTAGCGTTTATTGTATTTAAGGCTTCAGAGATTTCGGAAGTTGAGTAAGCCATCATAGATATCCTCGCTTTCCTTTATAGTAATTATATTTAGGATAAACGACATAGAATAAAAATCAAGTTAAAAAGACATAAAAACAGGCTAGGACATAAATAAATGTCCTAGCCTGATTCTTTATATTGGCAGTAGCTAATTAGAATACAAATGCACTTATATTAAGCTTTTTCATCTCTAGTCTTACGTCATTTGATTTCCTTCAATTATTCGATTTACAAGCGTTATTGTTCCGGCTCGTTGAAGGGGAGCGTGACCTGATTTTAAATTGTTGTAGAGGATAAATTTTATATTAGCACTATCTATATCATATCTGTCCAACATATTACAAAAAGGATTAAACTGATTTTTCATATCTGATGAGCATAACCTATTTTGTACATAATAGATTTCTGGAACATAGTTTTTTTGTCTAAACAAACTAGTAATAGATAACCTAATAGCATATTTCTTCTTGATTTCTTCTGTTGAATAGTCAGGAAATATAGATGTATAAAGCTTATTTACATTGGTTTGATCATATTTATCAACATAACATTGAGGATTGTTAACAATGGCTTTAGTATCTTTATGTAACGTGGCAAGATACATGGACATAAAACCTCCTGCTGATGAACCATAATAATAGGTGTTTTCAGGTTGGATACTTAGCGTATTTGCAATCATTTGGGCAATATCACTATAATCCATTAAATAATGTCTATCTTCGCTGCCAACACCCCAACCGATTCTCAAGTTATTATTATGAACAGTTCTATCATCAATAAAAATACAACTTGCATTAAAGTCTTCGTGCCATGAATATCTCATAAAAACTGGTGGCTTACTTTTATTAGGATCGATAGCACCGTTAGAGAAAATAATTAATTGTTCGTTGTTTTCTTTTAAATTCAAATGAATATAGAAGTCGATATTGTCTTTAAGAATTTTAACAGTTTGATTATTGTTTATTATCAAGTCATTGTACTTTATGTTTTCAAAATATAATGTTTCCACTTAATGGAGCACCCCTAATCGTATTTATCTGTGTATGATTAGCTTTTAATATATCAAAGTGGAAATTTGATTTACAATAAAAGCCCATAAATTTACAAAAACTTAACATAAGTCAAAATGATTTAGTAAATTTTGGAACAAAAAACCCAGAAGATATATGTCTTCTAGGTTTTTTAAAATATTATATATTGAATAATCTTTGGAAGAAACCTTTTTTCTTTGGTTCTTCTTTTGGAGATTCTTCTGATTGATTGCTTTCTGCTGTAAGTGGTACAACTGTTTCATCGTTTGAAGTTTCAGAAGTAGTAGACTCTTCTTTGTCATCTTTAGCTTCTTCTTTAACTTCTTCTTTTTCTGAAGACTCTTTAGCAGTTTCTGTAGTTTCTGTTTTAACTTCTTCAGATTGCTCAGATTTAGTTTCTGCTGAAGCTTGCTTATTATCGTCATCTTGTTCGTTGTTTTCTTTTGATGCTTCTGCAGCAGCTACAGTTACTTTAGAAGGTGTCTCATCTATATCTTCAGTTTTAACAGATTGAGTTGTAGTCGCTTCAACTTCTTCTTTAGGAGAAGTTTCAGTTTGAGTAGTTTCTTTCTCCGCTACGTTAGTATTCTCAGTTGGCTCACTATTTTGAGTTTCTTGTGGCGCTTGTAAAGCTAAAGTTTGTTCTAATTTTTGTTGTGTAATATGTACTTGTTGTAGCATTTCGCCTAACATTTGTCTTTCTCTACGCATATGTTGTACTTCAGTTCTTAATTCATCAATTAATTGTTGAAGTTCAGGCGTTTGTTGAGTAGGTTCATCTTTCACAAGAACTTGTAAGAAATCTTTTTCTTTTTCTAAAGTTTCAAAAGCTTGATCATAACTGTTAGTTTCTTTCACTTTTTCAGCAATTTCTTGGAATAATTCAATATCTTCTTCTTGGAAATCTGTAGCTTCTCTTCCACGATATTCCGTCTTAGAAAGCTGATAACCTCTATCTTCTAAGTGCTGTACAATTTTTCTAACTTGCTTTTCGCTAAGACCAACCTTAGCTGAGAATTCTTTTGTTAACATTTCTATGCCTCATCCTTTATATAACAGTGTTTTCTATAGGTCGGGTTGTCTGCCGACAGACAACCGTCACGCTTCCCTTAATACATTACATGTATTTGTGATAAAGTTCAAGTATTAGTTAAATAATTCGTTATATCCCAATAAGAAATATGTTACTATTTAGGAAAATAGAATAATAAACAATAAATTGGAGCTGTTGTCGATGTCAAAAAATGCAGAGAAAAAAGCTTTTAAACCAATTTGGATTATCATTAGTTTTATTGTACTAATCACAATATTATTATTACCAACACCTAGCGATTTACCTATTATGGCTAAGTGCGCACTGGCAATATTAGCTTTTGCCGTCATTATGTGGGTTACAGAAGCTGTTACATATCCAGTATCAGCTGTAATGATTGTTGGTCTTATTGTATTATTAACTGGTTTTAGTCCAGTTCAAGATTTAGCTGATTCATTAGGTAATCCCGCGGTGGATGGTAAAGCTGTTGAAGGAGATGCTTTATTAGGAACGAGTAATGCTTTAAAAATGGCCTTAAGCGGATTTTCAGGATCTGCAGTTGCGCTTGTTGCTGCAGCGCTTTTTCTCGCAACAGCCATGCAAGTGACAAACTTGCATAAACGTTTAGCATTGCAAGTTCTGTCAGTTGTAAGAAATAAAACTAATAGAATTGTTATTGGAGCTATAGTTGTTTCAATAATATTGGCATTCTTTGTTCCTTCAGCTACAGCACGAGCAGGCGCAGTCGTACCTATACTATTAGGTATGATTGCAGCATTCAATACGTCTAAAAACAGTAAGCTAGCTGCTTTACTGATTATAACGGCAGTCCATTCAGTATCAATATGGAATATTGGTATAAAGACTGCAGCAGCACAGAATATAGTCGCAATCGGATTTATAAATAAATCTATGGGGCAAGATATATCATGGGGCGAATGGTTCTTATATGCAGCACCATGGTCTATTATAATGTCAGTTGTCTTATACTTTGTGATGATTACAATTATTAAACCTGAAGAAAAGGAAATCGAAGGCGGGACAGAATTAGTTAAAAAACAATTAAAAGAACTAGGTCCTATATCAGCAAGAGAATGGCGACTCATCACTATTTCCGTTTTATTACTATTATTCTGGTCTACAGAAAAATTACTGCATCCTATAGACTCATCTTCCATTACAATCATCGCTTTAGCAATAATGCTTACACCTAAAATAGGAGTATTTACTTGGGAAGATGTCGAAAAGAAAATCCCTTGGGGAACTGTTATTGTATTTGGTATAGGAATATCTTTAGGAACTGTTTTATTAGAAACAACAGCAGCACAATGGTTAAGTGATAAAACATTCGGTTTGATGGGATTAAATCATATGCCTTTAATTGCAATCATTGCTTTAATATCACTATTTAATATTCTTATACATCTAGGGTTTGCGAGTGCAACGAGTCTTTCTTCAGCACTGATTCCTGTATTTATCGCTTTAACACAAACGCTAGATTTAGGAGATCAGTCGATTGGTTTCGTATTAATCCAACAATTTGTTATTAGTTTTGGTTTCTTATTACCAGTGAGTTCACCACAAAATATGCTCGCATATGGTACAGAGACATTCACAGTAAAAGATTTTATCAAAACAGGTGTACCAATTACCGTCATCGGGTATATATTAATAGTTATAATGAGTATGACTTATTGGAAATGGATAGGAATACTTTAAAATAAAAAGCATCTCACTTAACTGATTATTTCAGTTTGAAAGTGAGATGCTTATTTTTTATAAAATCGTGACAATTACACATTTTAGTTCCTGAAAATGACTATCTATTGATTTTAATATGTTCATCCTATAATAATTGTCCGATGAATACTGCGATGATAATAATTGGTAAAACAAATCTAACTAAGAAATACCAAGTGTTAACGAAGAGTCGTCCTTTTTTACTATCTTGCATATTCAACTCTTTCATAATAGTAGTTTTATCAAAAATGTGACCAACAAATATTGTGACACCGAAAGCTCCGATAGGCATTAAAATGTTAGCTACTAAATAATCCATGTTATCAAAGAATGTACCGACACCAAATGTTAAGTTTTGCAACAATCCATTTGATAAAGCGGAAGGTATTCCAAAAATAAACACAAGACCGCCAATAATATAAGCCCATTTCTTTCTATAATCATTATTGTTTTTTGTGATGTTTGATATATTTAATTCGAGCAATGATATTGATGATGTAATTGCTGCGAACAAGAACAATAATAAGAATAATAAATAGAATAATGAACCTAAAAACATTTGATCAAAAACTTGAGGTAATATGATGAACAATAATCCAGGACCTTGGTTTGGTTCTAGACCAAAAGCAAAAATAGCTGGGAATATTGCTAGTCCTGCTGCTATTGATACACCGATGTTCATCCATACAATTGCATTAGCACTTTTAACGATATTCGTTTTTCTGTCTAAGTATGAAGCGTATGTCATCATTCCGCATGTACCTAGTGATAAGGCAAAGAAGGATTGACCAAGAGCATATAACACACCTTCAGAGCTTAAATCAGCTATTTTAGGAGTAAGGAAATATTGGATACCCTCTAAAGCGCCGTCTAAAGTTACAGATCGAATGATAATGATTAAAAATGATAAAAACAATAGTGGCATCATGATTTTTGATGCTTTTTCTATGCCTTTTTCTACACCTTTACTAACAATAATAACGGTGATAAATATAAACGCAAATTGACTTGCTAATGCGAAGAGTGGATTTGAAATATAATCATTAAAGATATTTCCGTATTCGTTGGAATGCGTTAAACCAACGCTATCCAATAACGTCCTAATAATATATAAAATAATCCAACCGCCGATAACACTATAGAAAGAAAATAATACAAACACGGTTAAATTACCAAGCCAACCGATTAAATTGAAAGAAGACTTACCAGAAACTTTCTTGAATATATTTGTTGAGTAAGTCTTTCCATATCGTCCTAATATAAACTCACTTAATAGTAGTGGTAAACCAACTAGTAGTGTAAATATGATGAAGATGAATAAAAATGCACCCCCGCCATAAGTTCCAGCCATGTATGGGAATTTCCATACAGCACCTAATCCAATAGCTGATCCCGCACTTGCTAATATAAATCCAATATTAGAAGACCATTGTGATAAATTTTTCATAATAAACCTTCCTTTATATATAAAATACTTTAAAGCGTTAAAGCGTTCATGTAAAAAAGTCTTAGCGCAATAAATTCTACACTCTATTAAGTAATAAAGCAATATAAAAAATACCCTAAAAATTAGAATTTTATCTAACTTTTAGGGTTTGATTTGAATTAATATCTCATTAATGATGTTTTTATTTACGAAGACTAGTCCATATTTAAATAATTTAACAATTATTTTCCAACTATACCATCACTTTCGTCGTTCCATGCTATGATACTTTCTACTGGTAATCTACTTGACTCATGCGGAGCTTTAGCGCCTTTACCGATAGCAAGTAAATGAGCAGGTACATATCGTGAAGTATCGATATTTAAAGCTTCAAGTAAAGCCGTTTTGTCGAAACCACCAATTGGGTTAGTATCATAACCATGATCAGTAGCAATAAGCATAAGTTGCATAGAAGCTAGGTTTACATCCATTAAACCTTGTTCTTTGAAGTAGCTTTCATCTGCACCGCTTATTAAATTAGAAATTGTTTCAATGAAATAATCTTTAGAGTTTTCATCCATGTATCCAAGTTCTACGTTTTTCTCATAAATTTCACTAACGTAATCAGCATGTTTTAAGTCAGCTAATATGAGAATAATAGCACTTGAAGAGTGAAGTTGTCTTTGGTTGAATTGTACAAGGCTATCTAATTTTTGTTTAGTTTCTTCTGAATCTATAATAACAAATCTCCAAGGTTGTAAATTGATTGATGAAGGTGCTTCTGTAGCTAGCTCAATCATTTCTTCAATTTCTTCTCTAGGTATTTTAAAGTTAGGGTCGAATTCCTTAACTGATTTTCTTTTCTTTATAATTTCTGTCAATGTAAGTTTTGAATGTGACATTTTGATACTCCTTTTAGTAAGATGACATTATAATGAACTAAATAATGACAAAAATAAAGCAATCAGCTTATGGTTATTTTGAAAGGGGTAATGATATGAATAGAACTATCTTATTGAATGAATTAGGCGTGTCAGAACCAATATTTCTAGCAGGAATGGCTGGTGGTGTAACGACACCTAAGCTGGTTTCTGAAGTTTGTAACGCAGGTGGATTAGGTCAAATAGGGGCAGGTTATATGAATCCAGAATCATTATCAGACGATATTGATAAGGTACGAAAAATGACTGATAAACCGTTTGGCGTGAATTTATTTATCCCAGAATTTCCTGAAATTAATCAAGACAAAGTTGATCGAATGAATGCAATATTGAAACCAATAGAAGAAGAACTTCAATATGAACCAATTAAAGAAGTAAAGATTACAAATCAATTCGACGAAATGATAGATGTCATTATTGATAAAGAAGTAAAAGTTGCGAGTTTTACATTTGGCAAACCAACAGAAGCGCTTGTCAGCAAGTTGCACAGGCATAACATATTAGTATTAGGAACAGCCACTGAGTTGGAGGAAGCACTAGATTTAGTGAAGGTTGGTGTAGATGGAATTGTTTTACAAGGAAAGGAAGCAGGCGGGCATAGAGGCTCCTTTAAACAGTCATTACCAGATGACCTGCTTACAACAGAGCAATTATTTAATCTTGCAAAGGAATCTATAGATTTACCTCTAATAGTAGCAGGTGGAATAACAAACCCTGAACGTTCACAATTTTTCCTTCAAAAAGGCGCTACGGCTGTACAGTTAGGTACAGCATTTTTAACAACAGAAGAAAGCGGAGTGCCTAACATCCATAAAGAGAGTATATTGCGAGCTACTACTAAAGATATTGTTTTAACAAATACTTTTAGTGGTCGCTATGCTAATGGAATAAGAAATGCTTATATTGTCTATGCTGAAACATTTGAAAGAGCGATTTGTCCTTATCCAATTCAAAATATATTAACACAGCCTATGAGAGGGAAGTCTAAAAAAGAAGACAATCATGATTATATGAATTTGTGGTGTGGTAAAAATCCCGAGGGAGCTAAGAGAGAAAAAGCTCAAGACCTTATAAAGAGATATACAGAAAAATAAAAATCAGGGAGCGGGAAAGGCATCTCATTTTGTTAAAAAGATTTTGTATCCCCACCCCGGCAAGGATGACTAGATATGAAAAAAGCTTGATATAATCGTGTTTTCATACCAGTCAGCTACTGCCAATATGATAAAACAGGCTGAGACATTTATTTATGTCGCAGCCTGTAATTTTATAACCCCATTGAATCTAATAGTTCATATACAAATTCCCTGTCATTTTCGTTACCGTGTATATATTTATTAATATAACATGAACGTATACTTGGCATAATAACGTCTTTTTGAAGCGGTAAGTATTGTTTAACAAATAAATTGATTGGTGAAGGTGGTGAAGATTTTTGAGGATTTGGTTGAATATATGATATGTTTTGCAAAATTTCATAACCATGTCTATTGAAAAAGTTTTTGCGCATAATAGCTTGTTCTTTTCCTTCTTCAGAATCATATGATTCTTCACCGAATGACTCAAGCATAATCATGTTAGCATCTCTACCATGTACTTCTTGACCACACTTGTGTAATTCTTCTTCGATTTTTTCTAAAGTTTGTGCACCTACACGTCGATTTCGGTGTTCTGGGTGGGTCATTAAATAATTAATGAATGCAGAGTTAGTAGTTGATTCATAATGACCAGTTGATAGGCTAACAACCATATCATCTTTAAGACCAACTAAAAATATATAATGATTTTTGATATATTCAGATGTTAATGAATGTATGAACACATGACGATCTTCTCTGATTTCTACTTTGAAAATTTCCTCATACATATCTAATGCTTTTTTAAACAATGGATCATCTATTGATGTGACAACTTCAAAATTCATGTTAATAAACCCCTCGACTCAAGATTTAGTCATATTATAACATATCACACTAAAAATGCTTATACAGTGTTTTCTTATATTTTATATACGTAAAGTAGAGCCCGGGACAATTATTTATGCCCCGGACCCTTTTAATATTAATGATGTTTTATTGTTTATCATCATCAGTAGGATTATTAATATCTGCTTCTTCTCGTCTTACATTTTCTGAAACGTGTTCTGTGTCTTGTACTTTGTTTTTCTTGATTACAATTTCTTCAGACACTACGTTTTCTTTATCAACATTCACACGTTCTTCATGTAATGGTACGTGAATAGAATCATCCTCGTTTGATTCAAAGTCGCTATCTACTTTTTCATTTACTGGTCGACGCTCGATAGTAACTTCTTCTTTTTCTACAGGTACATCGAACTCTTCAGTTTCCTCAACTACATGTTTATCAACTGAAGCTTCACCAGTTTCAACGTTTTCTTTGTCGACGTTCACTCGCTCTTCATGTAGTCTAACAGCTTCTTCATCATCTGCCGTAGTATTTGTACTATCAGCAGCGTTTCTGTTTTCATTAGAAGTTAAGTCAGACTGTCGTGTTAAATCGTCATTAGCGTCTTGAGCATTTAAATTTTCTCTTTCATCATTTAAAGATGAACGCTCAGTTTCAACACTATCATCGTGAACTCTAGTGAACTCTGATTCATCTTCACGTGTTAAATCTCTTTGATCTTTTACATTATCAGCTTCACCATATGGTGGTTTTGAATCATTATTATTACGATTTTTAAGTTCTTCTAAATCTCTTTCGTTATCACTAGATAATGTTTCATTTTCATTTTGCTCTGATTGGTTTGCTGCATAACCTGCTGCACCTAAACCAGTAGTGCCCGCAAGAGTAGAAGCTGTAGAATGATCATCAACATCATCATGTGCTTCATTTTCTTCATCTATGCTGTTACCATAGCGATTGGTATCTTTATCATCTTGTAAATCGTCTGATTCATTGTTTACATCTTTTGATGAATTTGCAGAAGCAGCTCTAGCTCCGATACCGGCACCTGTTCCAGCTGAAACACCGCTATTACTATCTTCTTTTGAGAAAGGTTTAGTGTCATCGTAATGTTCGTTGCCTAATTGTGAATCTTTCGGATGGCTAGAATCAAAGTTCTCAGTTTCTTCAGTATTATCATTGTCGATATACAATAATATTTTTCCATCATTTAGAGCATTTTTATACTCATCTACATTTTCGTCAGGGACATTGATACCTGTAAGTACTCTTTCTTCTGCGCTTTCACCTGAGAATAATGCAGTGAGTTTATCACTAAATGATCCTCGAGAATTCTTTACTTTTACGTCTGTATATTCTAGTGAGTTATCTTCTAATCGATTTTCAGTTATAACTTGTAAGTCGCGTTCTCCTAATCCATCTGCTTTCAATTGGTCTATTCGTTGTAGTAATTCACTTTCTGTATTAAACTTTTCGATTTTACCCATACTTAAAACCTCCATAAATTTTGTAATGTGCAAAAACCATCAATCAGTGAATACTCTTATGATGTTTATAGATTAATTTAATATTGTTTTCATAAATACAATATAATTCACAAATACCCTTCTATGAGATAATCAAACAAAACAGGGTAAAAATTCTCATTATTTTAATTATTCTGTCTATTTAAAATGTGTTTAAATCCCGTGATAATAAGGTTTTTCCTATTGTAAAAATACTGATATTTTGTTATTATCAATGAATAATTTATTACTAAAAACTCATATAATCTGAAGAATATGGCTTTAGAAGTTTCTACCGCATTGCCTTAAACGATGCGACTATGAGTAAACGAATAACTCTGGAACCAGACTATCAATTTTGTGTGGTTTTATATTATTTTTTACTCATCTTACCTATATTTTAGGATTAAGGTGTGTTTTTTTTAATCTAAATGAGGAGGCGAGTAGTGTGAGGACACTACAGAATAGGGTTAAAGAAGATGGTGTAGTTATTGATGAAAAGATACTTAAAGTTGATTCATTTTTAAATCACCAAATTGATGCAAAACTTATGTACGAAGTAGGACAAGCAATTGTCGATCATTTTAAAGAGAAAAAAATAACAAAAGTGTTAACGATTGAAGCTTCAGGTATTGCGCCAGCTATTATGGCTTCTCTACATTTAGATGTGCCTTGTTTATTTGCCAAAAAAGCAAAACCTTCTACAATGACAAATGAATTTTATCACACAGATATTCATTCGTTCACAAAGAATACAACAAGTACAGTTGTTATTTCGAAACAATTTTTAGATGAAGATGATCATGTATTGATTATTGATGACTTTCTAGCGAATGGTGAAGCATCATTAGGCTTACACCGATTAGTTCAATCTGCAAATGCAACTACTACTGGAGTTGGAATTGTAATAGAAAAGAGTTTTCAACCGGGAAGAGAAAAATTACAATCAGAAGGATTAGACGTCTTATCATTGTGCCAAGTTGCATCTTTAGCAGGTAACAAAGTCAAATTGGTGGACGAATAAGATGAGAAATTTCATACTAAGTGTCCAACATTTATTAGCAATGTACGCTGGCGCAATTATGGTGCCTATTATTGTAGGTTCAGCATTAGATTTCATGCCCGAAGAAGTAGCGTATTTAGTAGCAATAGACATATTTATGTGTGGTGTAGCAACATTTCTACAAGTATATAAAGGAATTGGTATTGGACTGCCGGTCGTCTTAGGTTGTACATTTACCGCTGTTGCACCCATGATACTTGTCGGAAACACACACGGAATTAGTGTGTTATATGGTTCAATATTCTTATCAGGTATTATTGTTATTATAATGTCTCCATTCTTTTCATATTTAGTAAAATTATTCCCACCAGTTGTTACGGGTAGTGTTGTAACGATTATAGGAATAACACTTATGCCTGTTGCAATGAATTACTTAGCTGGCGGGGAAGGCGAAAAAAACTATGGAGATAGTAAAAATATATTTTTAGGTGTATTCACACTCGTTATCATTTTACTGATTCAACGATTGTCTAAAGGATTTATTAAATCAATTGCTATTTTATTAGGTTTATTAATCGGAACAGCAGTTGCATCATTTTACGGATTGGTAGATACTTCAGAGTTACATAAGTCAAATTGGTTAGAACTACCACGTCCATTTAGATTTAGTGGTTTCGAATTTGAGTTTGGAACAACAATAGTCTTTGTCATTATCGCAATCGTCAGTTTGATTGAATCCACAGGTGTGTATCATGCACTTAGTGAAATTACAAAACAACCTATTTCTAGAAAAGATTTATCTAAAGGTTATCGTGCAGAAGGTATAGCTATTGTAATAGGTGCTATATTTAACGCGTTTCCATATACAGCCTACTCTCAAAACGTTGGCTTAGTTTCTCTATCTGGAGCTAAGAAGAATCAAATCATGTATATGATGGTTGCACTACTCATTATATGTGGTTCTATTCCAAAGTTAGGTGCGTTAGCAAGTATGATTCCTTTCCCAGTGTTAGGTGGTGCAATGATCGCAATGTTTGGAATGGTTATGGCATACGGCGTGAAAATGCTAGGTGGCATAGATTTCAACAAACAGAACAATTTACTTGTGATTGCAGTATCAGTTGGGATAGGCGCAGGTATTACTGCAGTACCACAGGCATTAGAAACATTCGGTGAACAATATGCATGGTTAACTCAAAATGGTATTGTTTTAGGGACATTTGCAGCTATTATATTAAATTTATGTTTTAATGGGTTAAACAATCAACAAACCAGTGAAAATATGAAATAATGAAAATGAAAATAAATTAATGGAGGTTATATTCATGTGGGAAAATAAATTTCAAAAAGAAGGATTAACGTTTGATGATGTATTACTTGTACCAGCTAAGTCAGAAATATTACCTAGTGATGTTGATTTAAGTGTGAAATTATCTAAGAACATTAAATTGAACATTCCAATTATTTCAGCAGGTATGGATACAGTAACTGAAGCTAAAATGGCTATAGCTATGGCTAGACAAGGTGGTTTAGGTGTTGTTCATAAAAATATGTCTATTGAACAACAAGCTGATGAAGTTCAAAAAGTTAAGCGCTCAGAAAATGGTGTTATTACAAATCCATTTTACTTAACACCTGAAGAGCAAGTATATGCAGCTGAAGCATTAATGAGTAAATATCGTATTTCTGGTGTACCTATTGTAAATAACGAACAAGATATGAAACTTGTTGGTATCCTTACGAATCGTGATTTAAGATTTATAGAGAATTTCTCAATTAAAATTTCAGACGTTATGACAAAAGAAGATTTAATTACAGCTCCAGTAGATACAAACTTAGAACAAGCAGGAGAAATCTTACAAAAATATAAAATAGAAAAACTTCCATTAATTTCTGAAGAAGGTAGTCTAAAAGGCTTAATTACAATTAAAGATATCGAGAAAGTGATTGAGTTCCCATATGCTGCAAAAGATAGTGCAGGTCGTTTATTAGTAGCAGCAGCGTTAGGTATTGCTAAAGATACACCTATACGTGCACAAAAACTAGTCGAAGCGGGAGCAGATGCTTTAGTTATAGATACAGCGCACGGACACTCTAAAGGTGTATTAGAAGTTGTTAAAAACATAAGTGAAACATATCCTGATGTAACGATTATAGCAGGTAATGTAGCAACTCAAGAAGGTACTAAGGCATTGTATGAAGCGGGAGCAGACGTTGTTAAAGTTGGAATTGGACCAGGTTCAATTTGTACGACACGTGTTGTAGCTGGTGTAGGTGTTCCTCAAATTACAGCTATTTATGAATGTGCTACTGAAGCACGTAAACATGGTAAAGCTATCATTGCAGATGGCGGTATTAAGTTCTCAGGAGACATTGCTAAAGCATTAGCAGCAGGCGGTAACGCAGTAATGCTAGGTAGTCTTCTTGCAGGTACTGAAGAAAGCCCAGGACAAACTGAAATCTTCCAAGGTCGTCAATATAAAGTATATCGTGGTATGGGATCACTTGGTGCTATGGAACAAGGTTCTAAAGACCGTTACTTCCAAGAAGATACTACAGCTAAAAAATTCGTTCCAGAAGGTATTGAAGGTAGAATTGATTTCAAAGGACCTTTACAAGATACAATTTATCAACTAACTGGTGGTATTAAGAGCGGAATGGGTTATACTGGTTCTGCTAACTTAGAAGAACTAAGAGAAGAAGCTCAGTTTATTAGAATGACTGGCGCAGGACTTAAAGAATCACATCCACATGATGTTCATATAACTAAAGAAGCACCAAACTATTCATTTTAATTAAAGGAGCAGGACTATTATGGAAATGGCTTTTGAGCAAGAATTAATTCTTGTATTAGATTTTGGTAGTCAATATAATCAATTGATTACACGCCGTATAAGAGAAATGGGCGTATATAGTGAATTACACGACCATGAAATCTCAATGGAAGAAATTAAAAAAATGAATCCTAAAGGAATTATCCTTTCTGGAGGCCCGAATTCAGTATATGAAGAAGGATCTTTCACAGTAAATCCTGAAATTTTTGAATTAGGTATTCCAGTTCTAGGTATTTGTTATGGTATGCAATTAATGACAAAATTACTGGGCGGTTCAGTTGAAAGAGCAAGTGAACGTGAATATGGTAAAGCGACATTAAACGTAAAATCAGATGACGATTTATTCTTTAGCTTGCCTAATAGCCAAACTGTATGGATGAGTCACAGTGATAAAGTTATTGATATACCTGAAAACTTCGAAATCATTGCAGATAGCCCAAGTTGTCAAAATGCAGCTATAGAAGATAAATCAAGAAAGCTATATGGTGTTCAATTCCATCCAGAAGTAAGACATACAGAATACGGAAATGATTTATTAAGAAACTTCATTCGTCGTGTTTGTGAATGTACAGGGAACTGGACAATGGAAAACTTCGTAGATATTGAAACCGAAAAAATTAGAGAACAAGTTGGAGACCGTAAAGTACTATGTGCAATGAGTGGCGGAGTAGACTCTTCAGTAGTAGCTGTCTTGCTACATAAAGCAATCGGTGATCAACTTACATGTATTTTCGTAGACCATGGACTTCTTAGAAAAGGAGAAGGCGACATGGTTATGGAGAACTTTGGTGAAGGCTTCAATATGAACATCATCAGAGTAGATGCTAGAGATCGTTTCATGAAAAAATTAGATGGCGTTTCAGATCCAGAACAAAAACGTAAAATCATTGGTAACGAATTTGTGTACGTATTCGATGATGAAGCTTCTAAATTAGAAGGTGTAGACTACTTAGCACAAGGTACACTTTACACAGACATTATTGAATCAGGTACGAAAACTGCACAAACAATTAAATCACACCATAACGTTGGTGGATTACCAGAAGACATGCAGTTCCAATTAATCGAACCAATCAATACACTATTCAAAGATGAAGTGCGCGCATTAGGAATTGAATTAGGCATCCCAGAACACCTTGTATGGCGTCAACCATTCCCAGGACCAGGGTTAGGTATCCGTGTATTAGGAGAAATCACAGAAGACAAATTAGAAATCGTTAGAGAATCAGATGCGATCCTAAGAGAAGTCGTACGTGAAGAAGGTCTAGAAAGAGAAATTTGGCAATACTTCACAGTATTACCAGACATTCGTTCAGTAGGCGTTATGGGAGATTACCGCACATATGACTACACAGTAGGCATTCGTGCTGTAACTTCAATAGATGGAATGACGAGTGACTTCGCAAGAATAGACTGGGAAGTATTACAAAAAATATCAAGCCGTATCGTTAATGAAGTAGACCACGTAAACAGAGTAGTCTATGACATAACATCTAAGCCCCCAAGTACGATCGAGTGGGAATAAAAATTCAATAGAATATGGGATGATCCTTTCCCTTAATAAACCCTCCTGTCAAATGTTGATTTGACAGGAGGGTTTTATCTTAATTCGTAATTTCATCAAGTGAAACTTTGCGGTCTTCTTTTAATGAAAGTGTGCATGCATCTGCAGTTGCTATTGATTCTAGGGCTGCAACACCGTTAAGAAGGTTAACATATTCTTCTGTTACATCTCCTCCTTTAAGAACGTTGTGAAGATAAGACATTTCTTTATCAATACATGTTTGAAGCCATAATGGACATCTGACGCCTGGTTTACCATAAGCAATCGCACCATCCATACCACGACCTGTGTAAATGTCAGTTCTTTCATCGTCTTCTTGTTGCGTTTCATGTACTAAAAAGTGTGATTCTTTTTCACCTTTTATTCTTAGTGTGCCACCAGTATTATAAAGGTCAAGTTTGATAGCTCCTTTTGTTCCTTCGATAAGGACGTAGTGTTCTCCCCAACGAAAGGCATTTCCATATTCTAATAAAGCATATCGATTATCGTCATACTCTAAATTAATAATTAACATATCATCTTCATCACCGAAATTATCGCCTTTATGATAAACATTTCCGCCAACCATTGTAGCTTTCTGTGGTAGACCTCCCATAATAAACTGGATACAGTCTAATTCGTGAATATGATGATATAAATGGCCGCCTGATTGAGAACGTATTTTTTCCAAGAAACTTTTGATTGTTGTTCTTCCCAACCTGTACGAGTAGCATGACAATATAATACTTTTCCAATTTTGCCTTGTGGAACTAGTTCTTTTGCATAATGAACGCCATTAAAGAAATTCATAATATGTCCTGCCATGAAGATAACATTATTTTTTTCACAGGCATCTACCATAGCTCTACAATCTTCAAAATTTAAAGCTATTGGTTTTTCGCAAAAAACATGTTTACCATTTTCAGCAGCTTTAATAACTGGTTCACGATGAAGATAACTTGGAGATGCGACAATAACACAATCGATGTCATTGCGAGCTACTAAATCATCGAGACTTGAACACGTTTCAGCTTCTAATTCTTCAACTATTTCCTCTGCATGATTTGGATCAAATACTGCAATTACTTTAGCATCTTCAATTTTATTAATGGAGCGTGCTAAATCAGCTCCAAAATAACCTGTTCCTACAATCCCATAATTAATCATAAAGAAACTCCTCTCTGTTTAATCATCAATGCTATATGATAGGTATAGAACTACATTTTCATGTGCAGTTAATTTCGAGACCACGGAATCACTTCTCCTACTATGTAAAGCATACAATTACAAATACATTATTTCCATCAACGAAAAATAAAAACATCGACTAATTTAGATAAATCACTATTTCCTAGGAAATTATAAATTTAATTATTCATCTAATAATTTATTTTATCCCTTAAATTTTGTATGATTAAAACAGTAAAATAAAAGGAGTTTTCAATTATGAAAAAAGCATTGTTTCTTTTGTTAGATGGTTTTGCTGATTGGGAAGGTAGTTATTTGTCTTCGACTTTAAATCAAAGTGAATCTTGGTCTGTTAATACGATTTCAATTGAAGAGAAGGTAGTTTCTTTAGGAGGTTTTACTGTTTTAATTGATTATATAATTGGTGACGAACCTAAAAATTATGATCTTTTAATAATGATTGGTGCTAATTCTTGGGACAATGACAATCATAAACTATTAAAGTTTGTGCAAGAAACATTTAATAAAGGTATTCCTGTGGGAGCTATATGTGGTGCTGTTGATTACTTAGCGAAACATGGTTTCTTAAATGACTCAAGACATACTGGAAATACCGTTTATTTATGGGAAGATTATAATGAATATAATTCTAAGGATAATTTTATAGAAGAACAAGCAGTGAAAGATGGAAAATTAGTTACTGCAAATGGTACAGCTCCTATTGAATTTACAGAATTAGTATTAGAATTAATAGAATTTGCTAGCCCGAATAATATCGAAAAAAAGATTTATATGTATAGAAATGGCTTTTATAAATACAATGATAAATATGGAAATCCTTTTGTTTAAATTATCTTTATAACTAAATAAAAAACCCTAAAAATTCAGCTTTACTCCTGAATTTTTAGGGTCTATTTTCTATTTCTTAGTTTCAACTTTCACGAAATTTTCGCTCTTTAATTCGTTTATAAGGTCTTCTTGTTTTTCATTTGTGAAGTTATTCATAACTTCTGTTGTGGATTCATCTTTGATGAGGCGTTTGCCTTCTAGTGTGTAATTTTTATAGCCGTAACCTTTATATCTTGTCGTATCATCTGAATATTTGTCATGGTCTGTTATTTTGGCTGTAGTAAGTATTGTATATTTGTCCGGTTCTAACGTAGATGTTGGTGTTACTTTTTCTGATTCGTTATCATCTTCTTCATAACCGAAGCTATACTCATCTTCTTCAGATCCAATTTTGTAATAGCTACTTAATATTTCTGTTGATTTCTTATTGTATTTCGTACTTTTGTTGTCTTCTTTAATTTGTGTTTTTGTTTTGTCGATAATGTCATTAATGTTATCTATATCATCAACATCTGGTAAATCTTTAACTTCAACTTGATATGTTTTTGATCCTTTAAATGTTTTTGAACCACTGTCTTGTATATTACTTATTAATTCTTTTGGTAGTTCTAAATTTATTTTATCACCATTTTTCAAGTTGCCGTTGTTAGGGACGGTAAAATTATATGAGCTAATATCATAACCATCACTTTTATCATCTTTAGTAATTAAGTTTAATTTTCCAGAGTTGTTTAAACCAGTAAATTTCGTTTCAATATTAGAGAATATGTCTTTAGTTGTTACAGTTTTAGGTTTTTTAAGGCCTTTTGCTTTGAATGATTTTTTGAATTCTTTCACTTTAAGTTTGTAATCATCTGAAATACCCTTTTTTACAGATAATTTTACTGTCGTTTTATCACCATTAGATAAATTACTATCATTATATGTATCGAGCTCAACGCTATCGTATATTTTCTCTGCTTTTTCAAGTTTCTTTTGTTCTTCGTTATTGAAGTTCATAGGGTCTATATCATCTTCATCACCATTCTTTATCATATCAATGACTTCTTTATTTTTAAATTTGCTTTGTTTTAGCGATTGAACTAAAAGTTTACGTTCAATCTTTTCTTCTGAGCCTTCAGTTAGTGTAGCATTCCCACTTTTATCATACCCAGAAAATTCTACATCTACGTCTCCTTTTACATCTATCGCTTTATTTTTAACGACTAATGTAATAATAGTTGCCACAATAATAATAGCTATAATTGCAATAATAAGCCATTTGAATTTAAGTAAATAATGTTTAAATTGTTCCATATCAATTTCTCTCTCCATCCAATTATATACATAATATATATCGTTTTAAAGGGCTCAAAGTAAATCAGATTTAGAAAAACTTATTTTATGAATTGCTTTGTTTGTTATGGAATTTTTTAACAAATATATGTAATATAAAGTTAATATCATATTTGGATAGGTGAATTTTGCAGGGAGTGAAACGTTATAAAGAAGTTACTTTTAGCACTAGTTGCATTTATTGTAATAGGGGCTGCTATATATTTTTTTGTTAATTTAAAATTTGATAGAGACAATAAAATACATCACTATACTTCAAAAGATGGAATTGAGGGTGAATATATGATTTATCCTGTTTCAAACCCTAAAGGTGTATTAGTTTGGTTGCATGGTGACGGTGCTTATGAATTAAGTCATCCTGATTCAGAGTTGTATCTAGGTGGAAAACTTGGCGTTAAGAAGGTAGCTAAAGATAAGAATTTAACTTTAATTGTTCCTAAAACACCAGCCGATGACTATATTTGGTGGAAGAAGGGCGAAGAAAACTCAAAATATTTAATAGAACTTATCTCTTCTATACCCAATCATGATCATTTATGGATTGGAAGTTTTTCAGGTGGTTCAGAAATGACAACTTATTGGTTAATTGATCAATTACCAATGTTAAACGTTAAAGAAGGAGGAGCGGTTCTATTTGGTGGCGGGGGTTCGCCGAAAACAGAAGGTATAGCAAATCATGTAAAAAAAGATGAAATAGTATCAGGAACATTTCCATTAACTTGGATTGTTGGTGAAAATGACTATGGCCTTCAGACTGAAGATGATCCAATCAGTGCTATTGAAACAAGTAAAGAAGGTCAGTTATTCTATAAGGAACAAGGATGGAAGACAGAAAGAAAAGGATTAAAAGGATACGAGCATGTACTTTCTAAAGATGGTGAAGGTTTATATGGTTATTATCTAAAAGAATACATAAATTAGAATAATATTATAGAATGGGACTACGAAATTTTTTTAATAAAACGAAATTTCTGTCCCACTCCTTTATGTCACTTTATGTTGAGGATTTTTTCGATATCTTGAGTAGATTTCCATTCTTCTAAAGTAGAAGGATCAATATGTAGAAATATTCCATCTTCAGTGTTGATGTATTCTCCGTCTTGAGAACCTTTACCACCGAAGTAATAGGACTGATTATTTTTTTCGAAATAATCTTTAAGGGCTTGTTTTAAAGATTGTCTTAATTTAATTTCTTCTTTAACTTCATTATTGTCGTAATAATAATTATCGATTTTAGTCGAACCTGAAGTAATGCCATGGTGTTGGTTCATATATGCTATTTCTTCCCAACTAAAGTATAAGTATTCGCCCGTACTAAAGGAATATTGAGTAAGTGGAACAATAGAATCCTTCCATTTAATATTAATAAACTCAGTTAAATCTTCAATTTTTAGAATGTAGTTATCATTATAATCTTTCTTAACATTAGGAACACTATTAATCCAACTTACTACATCTTCTTCAGTATTGAATGCACCTATTAATTGAGTTGTTTCATCGTCTTGAAGAGATAATATATACACTATAATCGCCTCCTTTTTTCCTAATTTTACCACAGCAAAATAAATTTAAAAGGTAGAGGAACAGAAATCTACTTGTCATAAAAAAAGATCCCGAGACGAATTTTTATGTCTCGGAATCTTAAAATGTTTATATTATACAGGTCCATTATCATAATAAGTTTCTTTTTTAGAACTATCTCTTTTTTCATTCTCAAATGAATTTATATATTCTTGATAACGTCTTTTATTTGGTGTAATAGTCATACCTAAATACTTACGATCACCGTTAGCATCTTTATAGAATGCAATCACCATCAAAATAATTACAAAGCTAAATGGTAGAGCTGAAATAATTGCGGCGGATTGCAGAGCGTCTAGACCTGTATCGCCACCTGCTAATAACAATACATACGCAATAGCTGATAAAGAAACGCCCCATACAATTTTTACAAAACCTGATGGATTTAATCTACCGAAAGATGTTTGCATGCCTAAAACAAATGTTGCTGAATCTGCTGATGTAATAAAGAAGGATGCAATCAGAGCTAACGCTACAATTGATAGAACAAATCCAAACGGCAGTTCATTAAAAATACCAAATAATTGTGTTTCTGCAGGCAATTTAAATATAGCATTGTGTTCTTTTCCAGTTTCTATACCTGTAACACCGAATACAGTGAACCATATAATACTGATTACTACAGGTACTCCTAGGACACCACATACGAATTCACGAATAGAACGACCTTTAGAAATTCGAGCAATAAATAAACCAACGAATGGACTCCAACTCATCCACCAACCCCAGTAATATATCGTCCACGTTTGCAGCCATTTTTCTTTTTGCTCATTTAATGGTGCGACGTCTAAACTGTTATAAATAAGCGTGTTTAAATAATCACCAGTACCTGCTGTCATCATATTTAAAATTAATAATGTAGGGCCAACTATAAATAAAATAACGAGTAATATAGTTGCTAATATCATATTTAAATTACTTAAATATTGGATACCTTTACTTAAACCGCTCCAAGCACTATATAAGAACAGAACTGTTACAATGGCGATGATAATGCCTTGTACTAGTTTATTATTTGGCACATCAAATAAGTAATTTAAACCTGCATTAATTTGAATAGCACCTACACCTAGAGAGACAGCTACACCTATGATTGTAGCGAAGACAGATATAACATCTACTGTTGTACCTATAGGGCCTTCAACTTTATTACCTAAAATAGGACGTAATGTTCTAGATATAAGCCCGTTTTCACCTTTACGAAATTGAGAATAAGCTAAACATAAAGCAACGATTCCATATATTGCCCAAGGGTGAAATCCATAGTCCATAAAGGAACCTCTAAAAGCTTCTACCATTGCCTCTTTTGTTTCAGGTTTAGCTGTTGGAGGAGCGAGGTAATGAGCTATTGGTTCAGATGCCCCATAGAACACAAGACCAATACCCATACCTGCACTAAATAGCATAGCCAACCATGAAACTGTATGAAATTCAGGTTTGTCATCAGGCTTTCCAAGTTTTAAT
Source organism: Mammaliicoccus sp. C-M13 (assembly GCF_022386845.1). NCBI lineage: Bacteria > Bacillati > Bacillota > Bacilli > Caryophanales > Staphylococcaceae > Mammaliicoccus > Mammaliicoccus sp. C-M13. The sequence goes on from NZ_JAJNHQ010000011.1 coordinate 92,283, forward strand.
TTCCCGATAGGGCTAAAGACTAAGAAAATAGTAAAGCCTAAAATAACTGTATAAAGTAACATGTAATACCATCCGAAAGTAGTCGATACCCAAGCTGACATCATACCAGTGATTTCTCCGAATTGTTTTGGGAGAATAGCGCCGATTACTACAAGGAAACCAACAATACTTGCCGCATATACAAATACATTAGAAAATTGTTTTTCTTTATTGATAACATTCACTTCCCCTTTAAAAATAAAATACAGTTTTAAATCATACCATAGTGAGTAAGATATTCAACCGTGCATAGGGAGGTAGTGAACTTCCATGAAAGTGTTTATAAGTATTAAAAATTCTGTTGATTATGATTAGACCATACTTTGTACCAAATTTTGACTTACATGTATCATTAAAATATATACCCTTGTTTTAATTTATTTAATCGGTTAAAATAAGTTAACCGTAAAATATGGAGGGGAAATCATGGAATATAATAGATATGAAATTAATACTTTTGATGAACTGAAATGTATTTCTGATAAATTGAGAATGGAAATCTCAATGTTGCTTATTGAAAAAGAAATGACAGCAACTGAAATTGGCAAGAAACTAGAGATACCGAAAGCCAAAATTTTTTATCACCTTAAAGAATTAGAAAAGTATGAAATGGTTAAATTGAGTCGAAGCGAGGTTAAAGGGAGTAACGTGTATAAATATTATGTGGCGACGCATAATGGTTTTAAAGTGAATCCTCATTTATTGAATGTTTATCAAGAAGAAATTTCTAATTCTACTAAAGGTATGATGCTAGCGCAAATTAATAGAACAATTGATGTTTTGAATACTTATGGTTTAATTACTACTGATGAACAGTTAATTTCTAAGACGGTTCAAGCTAGGTGGTCTAAAGCGCAGTTTGAATCTTTTAATGAGCGACTAGATCAATTAATTGAAGATATTGATAAACAAGAAAAAGATGGCTCAGAACCTTTATATTATTTAAACATGGTAGGGTTTGAAGTTAGCGATAAAATTTTTAATCGTCAGGATAATGAATAATGCGGTCAGTCTTAAAACATCATTCGTTTATGCGCTTGATATTTGGGAGGTTACTAACAAATACTGCCGACAGTATTTATTTCATTACCACGATGTGGCTTATTTACGATATTACTAAAAGTTCAGCTATGACGGGATTATTGAGTAGTTTAATTGTAATACCAAGCTGTTTACAAATGTTTTATGGTCCTGTTATTGATCACTTTAATGTGAAGAAAATCCTCATTAATTCTCAGCTTGTGCAAGCAGTTTTGATTGGGTTTATTGCAGTTATGTTATTTTTCAACTATGAAAATGCAGTTATTATTATCATACTTGTAGTATCAGCTGCTCTATTAGGCGAAGTGTCTTATCCTATTAGTAATAAATTAGTCCCTTCGTTATTACCAAAAGATAAAATTGTAACCGGTAATGCCATGATGTCTTTTTCTAATCAAAGTATGGATTTAGTATTGAATACTGTTATATCTATTTTAATATCAGTGGTGAGCATTTATTCATTATATGTTATGAATACGATTGTGTTTGTTGTAGCAGCAATTGTGTATTCTACAATTAAAATAAAAGCAAACCAAAATATAACGAATCAATTCAGTTTCAAAGATTATAAGCAATCTTTAGTAGAAGGTATGTATATTGTTAGACATTCTTTGCTATGGATTTTTCAGATTGGTGCTTTTTCCGTTAATTTTGGTATTGGAATAGTTTATACAGCATTACCGGTCTTATCCCATTATTTAAATGAACCTGTATACTACGGATTATTCTTGTCAGCTATTTCATTAGGTATGGTTTCATCGACTTTAGTTGTAAGTTTTATTAAGAAATTTCCTTTCGGTAAAATCATGGTTATCACATTTTTAATGTCGGGTGTATGTTTGTTAGTAGGGTTTATTTTGCCCGTTTATCTATATATTGCTTTCTTTGCTGTCAGTTGGCTTTCAGTGGGATTAGCTAATATTTTATTTTTATCAGCTGGACAAGCAATTATTCCAGAATTTATGTTAGGACGCATTACATCCATTACTAGTAGTTTAGGTGTGATAGGTTTGCCATTGGGCAGCTTGATAGGAGGATTCTTATTAGAAGTGATTAATCCTATTTCCATGATTAGTTTAACAGGATGTTTCTTTATTATATTAGGCATCATTTGGTTATTGCATCCGCAACTATTTAAGTTAAAAGCGATTGACCATTTAACTTTGGAAGATTTTAATATTAAAATAAAAAATAATCCTCCAAATTAAAATTGGAAGATTATAATTGTTAAATTAAACTTTTTAATAACTCTATTTCTGGATCAACTAGCTCATGATCGCTATCTAATAGTTCGAAATGGACTTTTTTGAAGTAAGGTTTAAGTTGTTCTGCTAAACCTTTCACATCGCCTGGAAGCGCAAAATAATCGTTAGCACCAGCGGTAATAATTAAAGAAGTGTTATGATAATTTTTTGAAATGTTATAATTTAATTGAGCTGGATGTAATAGTAAAATTTGATCTACGTGTGCTAAAGATTGCTCGAGCAGACCAAGTATAAAGTTTGCTCCATTTGAGTACCCTAAAAATATGACTTTATCATATGAATGTTCGTAAATGAAATGGTTCCAAAATTGTATGAATGATTTTGTACGATGATTGAAATCATCTCTATCAAGTTGATTGTTTTTCAGTGGTGCAAAAAAACGTCTTTCTATGCCTTCACCAACGTTGCCTAAAAAGCTAAGTGTATGAACATCTGGCATTATTTCACCGGAAATAGGTAGCAGCTGATATTGATTGCCCCCAGTACCGTGAAACAGTACAATAAGCGTATTGTTATTTTGATTTTCTTGTAAGAAGTATTCCATAAAATCTCCTCCATAAATTTGAAAGGGGTGTCGTGTATGAATCACCATTCAATTATACACCATGTATCCATTATAAATAATGACGCAGAACAATCTTTTAATTTCTATCGTAATATATTAGGTCTTAATTTGCTAATGAAGACTGTAAATCAAGAAAATTATGAAATGTATCATATATTTTTTGCAGATAAATACGGACGTCCTGGGACTGAAGTAACCTTATTTGAAATGAAAGAGGGAACTAATAATCATTTCGGTACGAATGCGTTTGATAGATTATTATTTAAAGTGCCTTCAAAAGAATCTTTAAAATACTGGGAAAGACGCTTCGATGAACTTGACGTTTGTCACTATGGTTTAGAAATTTACACTGACCGCAGTCTTATTCGCTTCGAAGGTCCAGACGAGACACCACTAGGTTTAATCGTTATGTCTGAACAAGAGAATTTAGATGATTATTACACAGATGAAAAAGGTATAATACCTATAGAGCATCAAATTATTGCATTGGATTCTGTACATATGCGAACAAAGTATCCTGAGGCAAGTAAACAATTTTTCCAAAAATTATACAACTGGGAAGCGTATGAACGTACTACATTTTTCGATACTCAATTACCCGTTGAGATATTGCATAACAATAATCATAATATGTATCATGAAATACATATTGTTCATGATGCATTTAATAAACTTGAAGAACAAGGATTTGGGGGTATTCATCATGTAGCTATCTCAGCAAATGATGAGGAAGCACTTGTTCAAATTGAAAAGACATTAGATAAATTGAATATGAAACACTCATCAATAAAAAATAGAGGTTTCTTTAAATCTATTTATTACAGAGATCCTAACCAAGTGCTTTTTGAAGTTGCAACAATGAAACTCAATATCGACGAAGTGAAGTTCGAACAAAAATCTTTCGAAGAAATACCACTTTATTTGCCGGAACATTTAGAAGAAAAACGTACATTTATTGAAAAACAACTTAGAAAATCAAAATTTTAAATGAGGTGATTTTAATTGAATTCAGTAATTGAAAATATTAAATTTAAGCCACTTCGATTTACATTTACGTTTGTATTACCAGCTATTTTAATCATAGTATGTTTAGCCATATTTAAAACATCAACATTCACTTTATGGATGGGCGCGGTCTGGATTATACAATTTTTCCTAAACTTTAATCTATTTATATCGAGTGAAGTTTTAAATGATAAACTTAATAACATAATTAAAGAAAAAGGAATTACAAAAGAACAACTATTTGATATAACTGGTTTAACTAAATATGAAGTGACTGAAAGAAATGGTTATTATGACTTTTATTTCTCAGGATCTAAAAAGAAAAAATATTTAAAAATGCTTAAAAATTATAATGCTTAAATACATAGTATTTGATTTGAAAATCCTTGTTCAAGATAATTCTCCTAATCCGTTAGATGTTAACTTTCGGATTAGGAGAATTTATTTTTATATAGCATTTTTAATTTTTGATATAAATATATCTAGACTATTTATTGTTCAGTACCTTGCATTGTTTAATAGTGTGTGGTATATTTTTTGCAACAGCTATTATACATTGTTTAGTACTGAATAATGTGGGGGAAAATTATGAATATACAATTTAAAAAAGGTGCACTTGAATTTATAGTATTACTTATTATCAAAGGTGAAGACCAATATGGGTATTCATTAATTCAAAAAATAACACCTAGAATCATGATATCTGAAGGAACGGTTTATCCATTACTTAGACGTTTAGTTAAAGACGATTATTTAACGACTTATTACAAACCTTCAACTGAAGGACCAGCTAGAAAATATTATAAAATAACGGATTTAGGAATTGAGAGGTTAGAAAGTTTGTTAGATGAATGGAAGAGCTTTACAGAAGCGGTAGATTTATTTTTAGAGGAGAGTGAAATTGATGAATAAAAAGACATATTTAAACACGTTAAATAAACATTTGAAGAATATTTCTGATGAGGAACGTGCCGATATTCTAGATGAATATGAAACTCATTTTATTAGTGGTATCGAAGACGGACAAACTGAAGATATGATTGCTAAAGAGCTAGGACATCCTAAAGAAATTGCTAAAGAGCTCAATGCGACATTAGCACTTGATAGAGCAGAAACAAATAATAAAGTGGGTAACGTATGGCAAGCCATTATATCTGTGATGGGACTAGGAATATTAAATTTCTTTGTTATTTTAATTCCATTTGTCATTATTATTTCTATTTTATTTAGTTTTATCGTGACAACATTATCTTTATTAATTACACCAGCAATGTTGATTGTAAAAGGGCTTTACAATGGATTTGATGCAATACAATCAATTGACGTTTATGTCGTCATAACTAGTTTTGGTTTAGGTTTAATGATATTTACAGTCACTTATTTATTAACGAAATGGTCGTATAAATTGTTTGTAAAATATTTAAGATGGAATATTTCTATCGTTAAAGGAAGTGCTAAATCATGAAGAAAACATTATGGATATTATTTGGTGCTGGATTAATTTTGTTTATAGTATTTGGCACTATGACGTTAATAGAAGGTCAAAAATCAGCAAAGAACATGAGTGAAGAAACGCTTATTAATGAAACTTACCAAAGTGAGATAAAGAATATCAAAGTAAATGGAAAAGATGCAGCCGTAAAAATTAAAAAAGGTAACCAATTTAAAGTGAAATCAGTTGGAAGCAAAGATGATTTCCAAGTAAGCTCAAAGGTTAGAGGCGATACTTTAGATATTAATGTTAAAAATCAATTTGACATAATAAATTTTGATTTATTTAAAAACATGCATACACAAATTGAAGTTACAGTACCAGAAGAATTAAATAGCTTAAATGTAAAAACAGATACAGGGAAATTAAGCGTTAAAGATATTAAATCTCAAACTTCAACATTTAAAGTAGATACAGGTATGATAGATATTTCAAATTCACAATTGGGAAATTTAAAAGTGGATTCAGATACTGGAAAAATTTCAACGCATAATATAGATTTTGAAAGTGGCAAATTAGAAGCAGACACAGGAACAATTAAAATGAATGGTGTACCAGCTGATAAACCACTTAATATTAAGACAGACACAGGTGCTATTAAACTAATATATAATGAAGCACCAAAGAATACATTTTTAGATATCGAACAAGACGTCGGTAATGCTAAAATCAATCAACCAGAATTGAAAAATAAAAAAGTAGGATCTGGAGATAATTTAGTGAAAATTACGAGCGATGTGGGTTCTATTCAAATAGATTAATCAAATATTTTAGAAGCACTTAGGACATAATTCCCAATTCAAAATAAACAAGCATATCACTTAACTAATATTTTAGATAAAAGTGATATGCTTATTTTTATAAAATCATTATAAATTATTTTGAAGAAATATCTTTTATTAAATGATAAACTTCTCTTTTCTTCTCTTTACTTAAAGATCTTAATAATTGTATAGATTCATTAATGAGCATGGAGTCTTCTTCGTCTTCATAAGCTTCAGGGACATTGACCCACCCCATGATATACGCAGGTGTTGTTGAAAGAGCGATAGCTAATTTTTCGACCATTTTTGGCGTTAGTTTAGAAGTCTGTCCCGTTTCATAACGAGAAATTGTAGACTGGTTTACATCAGCTAGTTTAGCTAATTTATATGTCGTAAATCCAAGTTCTTCCCTTCTTTGTTTAATACGATATCCTGTATGATTCAATGATTTCACCTCAATTACTTTAAATCATAGTCTGTTATATATATTATATATGATTTGTGTTGTTATTTGTTAATTTGTGATACGAATTATACTTTCATTGACCAGTCAAAATCTATTTGCTATAATTCAAATTAATTTAATAAAGCTTTCTAGGGTTCCGTAACACAATGTTAGCCTGGACCGAGAGAAAGCCACAAGTTAATGCTTGTGACACGGAAGGATAAAAGCCTGGGAGACTTATTTTTAATATAAGTTTCTCGGGCTTTTTAATTTGAGGAGGAATCATAATGAATTGGTTAAAAATTATCATTGGTGCAGTATTTGAGGTGGTCTGGGTAGTTGGTTTAACACATTCAAGTAACGTATTAGAATGGATTGTTACTTTAATAGCTATTGTAATTAGTTTCTATTTATTAATAACAGCTTCAAAAGCATTACCTGTTGGAACATCGTATGCAGTTTATGTTGGTTTAGGTGCTACGGGTGTCACAATTGTTGATTTTGTATTTTTCGGACAGCCAGTCGTTATTGGCAAAATCATTTTAATCATCACACTTATTATCGGTGTAGTAGGTCTTAAATTAGTTACACCAGAAGGGGAGGAAAGTTAAAATGGCTTGGTTAATATTAATTATGGCAGGTTTATTTGAAATGTTAGGCGTACTCTTCATTAATATTTACTCAAAAAGAAATAACGTTAAATCTTTATTAGGTCTCATGTTATTCTTTGGCTTAAGCTTTATTTGTTTAACAATCGCAATGAAAAGTATTTCGATGAGTACGAGTTATGCTGTTTGGACAGGCATTGGTGCTGTCGGTGGTGCACTATTAGGAATTATATTCTACGGTGAATCCAAAAATATAAAAAGAATTTTATTTATCGGAATCATACTAGCGAGTACAATCGGTTTAAAATTAATTAGTTAACGTTATTTTATAAATCATAATTTATTTCCATCCATTCAGGTGCTTCTTCAAATCCTAATTTTTTATAAACGGGTTTACCTAAAGGAGAAGCAGCTAAAAATATTTTTTTAATGTCACGCGCTTCAGCATCTTTAATGAGTAAAGAAATAATTTGTTGTGCGATGCCATGACCTCTAAAGTTAGGATGTGTGTATATATTAGTTACGTATGCACGTTCTCCTGATTGGTTTATGTATGAAGGAGGAAATGGATAATAAATAATTGCGCCCGTAGCAATTACTTCTTCATTTTCGACTGCTAAAAGCTGATAAAGAGATTCGTCTGTTATGACATTTGTAAAAAATGTTTCTAAATCATGATCAATATCTATAATGGGGTTTGAGCCTTCATCTATTAATTGTTGTTTTCTTAGTTTTACAATTATATTTAAGTCATCAATCGTTGCTTTTCTTATATGCATGATAACTACTCCTTGTCGTTTATTTATTATGGGTCATTTTTTGATTTAAGGGTATAGTACCATTATAGATGAACAAATAAAACAACTTAAATTAAAGTAGGGATAAAATGAAAAGAATACTCATAACAGGTGGCACAGGTTTAGTAGGAAGTGAACTAGTTGATTATTATTTGGCAAATAACGATGAGGTCTATGTTCTAACGAGAAGTGATAGAGATTCTAACAATACATCTTTATATTATATTAATTGGTCGAAAGAAAATTGGGAAAAAGCAATACCGAAAATAGATGTTGTAATCAATTTAGCCGGAGCTAGTTTAATGAACCGTTGGACAGAGGATTATAAAGAAACTATTATGAATAGCCGTATAGAATCAACGAATCGTTTGTTTAAATTTTTTGAGGCACAAGACTATGCACCAGAAGTATTATTTAACGCGAGCGCAGTTGGTTATTATCCACCTTCCAAAGTTGTATCTTATGACGAATATGATCAATTCTTATCTCATGACTTCTTATCTACAGTCGTTGAAAGATGGGAAGAAACAGCATTATTATTTAAAGAATTAGGAACAAGAGTCGTTATCGGTAGATTTGGTATCATTCTTTCTAATAAGGGAGGAGCTTTGACTACAATGGTTAAGCCTTATAAATTCTTTGTTGGCGGTTCTTTAGGTTCAGGAGAACAGTGGATGAGCTGGATACATCTTGAAGACTTAAAAGAGGCCATAACAACTTTAATTAATAATAAAGATAAACAAGGTGTGTATAATATTTGTAGTCCAAACCCTGTGCGTCAAAAAGTGTTAGGAAAAACAATTGCTCAAACTATAAATAGACCGCATTTCTTGCCAGGACCAAAATTTGCTTTAAGGGCGGTCTTAGGTGAACAATCGACAATGATATTAGATGTACAAAGAGTATTTCCTAAGAAATTATTGGAGATGCGTTTTCCATTTAAATATCCAGAAATTGATGAAGCAATCAAAGACTTATTAAATTAAATAGATTAAATTATTAAAAGAGAAGTGAAAAACTTCTCTTTTTGTTTTGACTTATTCTCCGATAATATGTATCATATATGAATAATAATACGAAATATAGAATATTTATTATGAAGGTGGATGTTAAATGAATAATTATATTGAACTAACTGAAAAGTATAGCCCGAATAACTATAGCCCTTTAAATATTGTTTTGACAGAAGGTAAAGGTGCATATGTTAAAGATTCAGAAGGTAATACATATATTGATTGTGTGTCAGGTTTCTCTGTATTAAATCAAGGACATTGTCATCCAAAAATCATTCAAGCATTCTTGGAACAAAGCCAAAAGATTACGATGACTTCAAGAGCTTTATATAGTGATAATTTAGGCGTTTGGGAAGAAAAAGTATGCAAACTGACGAATAAAAATAAAGTCTTGCCGATGAATACTGGAACTGAAGCGGTAGAAACAGCGATTAAAGTTGCGACAAAATGGTCACAAGATGTGAAAGGTTTAAATGCGCATGATGCTGAAATTATAGCAATGGAAGGTAACTTTCATGGTAGAACAATAGGCTCATTATCTTTATCATCAAATGATCAATATAAAGAAGGGTTTGGTGAGCTAGCTGGCAATATAAAATATAGTGAATTTGGAAACATTGAGGATTTATCTTCTAAAATCACATCTCAAACTGCAGCTATTATATTAGAACCAATACAAGGTGAAGGTGGCGTCAATATTCCACCAAAGAACTTTATTAAAGAAGTTAAAGAATTATGTGATGAACATAATATATTATTAATAGCTGATGAAATTCAAGTCGGATTAGGCAGAACTGGTAAGATGTTAGCAATTGAGTGGGAAGACGTTGAAGCGGATATAATATTACTCGGAAAAGCTTTAGGTGGTGGCTTTTATCCAATATCAGCAATAGCTGCTAATGATGATATTATGCAAGTTCTGACACCTGGAACACATGGATCGACTTTTGGTGGTAATCCATTAGCTTGCGCGGTTTCAATAGCATCATTAGATGTGTTAATCGATGAGTCTCTACCAGAGCGCTCTGTAGAATTAGGAGATAAATTATTAAAGGGTCTCCAAGAAATTAAAAGTCCAATTATTAAAGAAGTAAGGGGCCGTGGTTTATTTATGGGAATAGAACTCAATGAAAATGCACAAGAAATAGTATCAGAAATTAATCAACAAGGTGTTTTATGTAAAGAAACGCAAGGAAATATTATTCGTTTGGCACCTCCATTAGTTATTGAAGATAAAGATATTGATACCATCATTAACGTTATAACTGGTGTTATAGAGCGTGTATCAACGAAAGAATTAAATGAAAAATAAAATTTTTAAACGTTTTTAGTTAATAATTGTAATCATTATGTTAAAATTTCTTGGGTATTTATAAAATAAGCAATTATTTATGATGCTAAAAGAAAGGAGTTTTAAAAATGAAAATTGCAATTGTTGGCTCAGGTAATGGTGCAGTAACAGCTGCTTTAGATATGATAGATAAAGGTCACGAGGTTAAATTATATTGCCGAAATCAGTCTATAAATAAATTTGATAAAGCTTTTGAAAAAGGTGGATTTGAATTTAATAATGAAGGCGATAGTAAGTTTATAAAATTCACGAATATTAGTGATGATATTGAATATGTATTGAAAGATGCAGAATTAATTCAAATGATTATACCATCATCATTTATAGAACATTATGCTAAAACGATGGCGCCTTTTGTTAAAGAGAATCAATTAATACTCTTTAATATGGCAGCAGCAATGGGATCTATTAGGTTTATTAATGTATTAGAATCTAAGCATATTGATTTTAGACCACAATTTGCTGAAGTTAACACATTAACGTATGCTACGCGTGTTAATTATGATACTGCAGAAGTAAACTTATCTTTAAATGTGAAAAAAGTTCACTTTTCAACATATTATAAAACTTATTTAAATGAAAGCTTTAAATTAGTAGAGAAGTTATACCCTTATGTTGTTAAAGAAGAAAGTTTATGGAAAACAAACCTAGAAAACGGTAACCCAGAAGTACATCCTGGACCAACTTTATTAAACGTTGGTCGAATAGATTACTCAAAAGATTTCTCATTGTATTCAGAAGGTATTACACCTCATACGTTAAAATTACTTCATGCTGTAGAATTAGAAAGATTGGCACTCGGAAGAAAATTAGGGTTTGAGTTAAATACTGCTAAAGGTGCTCGTATTGAAAGAGGTTATTTATCAATAGAAGACGAAAACGTCCCTCTTAATAAATTATTTAATGACAGTCCTGTCTTTTCTCAAATACATGGACCAAATTCAGTAGACAATCGCTATCTTACAGAAGATATTGCATACGGATTAGTACTTTGGTCAAGTTTAGGGAAAGTTATCGGCGTAGAGACACCTAATATAGATGCAATTATCGCTATTGCATCAACAATTCTAGAAAGAGAATTCTTTGAAGAAGGTCTAACAGTAGAAGAACTTGGACTAGAAAAGCTAGGTTTAGCATAAAGCAAAAAGTGTTAACAATAAAAAAGAGTAAAGACATTTACACACTGTAGATGTCTTTACTTTTTTTGTATTAATAAATTATTTAAGTTGTGCTATCTCTAAATAGAGAACGGCTAATGAACACAGCTATAAAGGTTAAGAGTAGTGACAATATACCAATGCCTAACCATTCTAAATGTACATAGATATAACCGCCTAATATTGTTAATAAACTTGAGCCTACATAGTATCCTAGTAAATATAATGTAGACGCATGAGATTTGCTTGATTCTGTAAGTGTCGCTATATAACTACTTTGAATAGAATGTGCACCAAAGAATCCAAATGTCATTGCTGCTAAACCTACAATATCAATAGGTAAGTATGTGATGAATGTTAAGGCAATTCCTACAATCATAATGGTAATGGCAAGTGCGTAAGCTTTTTTAACACCAAGTTTAATACTTAATTTACCGAAATTGATAGAGCTATATGTACCAATTAAATAAAGTATAAATATAAAAGCAATAGTGGATTCGCTTAAAGAGAATGGAGGTTGTTCAAATCTAACAGTAATATAACTGTAAATTGTCACGAATGTACCCATTAATAAAAATGATAATGACATTGTTTTTAAAACTGCTGGAATTTTTAATAATTTAATGTATTTAAGCAAATGTTGTTTAGGGGAAATCCAGTTCGGAGTTTGGACTTTTGATACAGGTAATAAAGAGACCATCAAAATAGCAAAAATTAAATTAATTACGCTTAATGCACCAATTGCAATTTGCCAATTGAATAGATCAGTTAAAATACCGACAACGACACGTCCAGACATACCACCAAACGTTGTGCCTGCAACATATAAACCCATAACCTTACTTACACGGTCTTTATGAACTTCATCAGCAATATATGCCATGGCAGTAGAAGGAACGCCACTAAGTACTAAACCCATTAATCCTCGAATCACTAAGAAAACTTCAAATTGCTTAACAAATACACTAATCAAAGAAAGTATACTCACTAATAATACAGAGATAGACATCATACGTTTTTTTTCAATGTTGTTTAACATTGGAACGATAACTAATCCGACACCTAGCATAAAAGTAGAAATAGAAAGTGTTAAGCTCACATCAGATAACGAAACATCAAAATAGTGACTTAAGCCATTAAATATCGGTTGAGTTACATATAAACTGGAAAAAATAATAAAACCAGCTAATAACAAAGAAATTGATCTCTTTTTCTGTTCACTTGTCATGACGCATCTCTCCTTATTTTTTAATCATACATTTAAAAAAATGATTTTTCGAAAAATATGCATATTAAGACTACCCTCTCACTGAGTCCACTGCGAACGGTGTATAAAGTGAGTTGTATTTTTGTGCATGGATAATGAAACAGTTATAATGTACTTAAATATATAGGAGGTACAATTATGGTAGAAATATTAAGGCATCATCATATTTCAATGTTAACGAAAGATGCGAAGTTAAATAAAGATTTCTATGTAAACAAACTTGGTTTACGATTGTATTTAAAGACAGTCAATCAAGATGATACATCTATGTACCATTTATTTTATGGAGATGAAGTTGGCACACCTGGAACGTCATTAACATTTTTTGAGTTAAAGTCGATGGGTCAAACTTACAAAGGTACGAATAGTATATCTAGAATAGGATTGCTTGTACCTAGTGAAGAAAGTTTAAGTTATTGGAAAGAGCGCTTTGAAGAAATGGACGTCGACCATGATGCGATTGGCATTTACAATGGGCTTATGGCACTGCATTTTCGTGACCATGAAGGTCTAGAAATGGTATTGTTACCGAACGGTGATAGAAGGACGCCTCAAGATTGGCGTAATAATAGTTATTCAGATGTTCCGAAAGAACACCAGATTATGGGCATGGGGCCAATAGAATTTAAAATGGACCAAGTTACTGATATGAAAAACTTCTTGGAAAATGATTTAAACTTTGATGTCGCTGATTCCGAAAGTGAATTGCTTTATACAAGAGATCAAGAAGGATTGTATAGTGATATCGTACTAGTTGAAGAACAAGGAAAAAGAGGAAAACCGGGTAAAGGTAGTATTCACCACCTTGCTTTATCAGTCGCGGATGAAGAAGAGTTAAAGAAAGTAAAAGAGCTATTAGATAGTAAGAATGTCGTACATTCCGGCATAATAGATAGAGATTTCTTCAAAAGCTTGTACTACAGACATTCACATATATTAATTGAATTTGCTACAGAAGGACCGGGTGTCCCATACGATGATATTGATCAACTAGGAGAAAAATTAGATTTACCAAATTTCTTAGAGTCTAAGAGAGAAGAAATTGAATCAAATTTAGAGCCTATTTAATTAGAAAAGAATTCAGAAGATAAATGTTCTTGAGAACGAACAAAATCGAAAGTTTTATAAAAAATGAGGCTGGGACATAAATACTTGTCTCAGCCTCTTTTATTATAATGGCAGTAGCTGACTGGATTGAAAATGCGCTTATATCAAGCTTTTTCCAACCCTAGTCCCACTCCCATTATTTTGAGTAAGGAGTTTATTTTCGAACTTTTTTACATACTCTAATGTTCATTTAATTTATTGCGTCTTTTTATTAATTGTACTGTGATGATAGACGTTATAGGAATAGCGATACTGACTGCTATACCACCTAATAATATTGAAATGATTTCAGCTGCAAATATTTTAGCGTTTATAATTTCTCCAAATGTATAATTTAATTTTCCAAACCAAAAGAACAATGTAATTTGTCCGCCTATATAAGCAAAATATATTGTGTTTGTTGTTGTTGATAATATATCTCTACCTATAGTAAGTCCAGATTTAAAGAGTTGTTTTAAAGATATATTTGGTTGTGCTTCATATAGCTCGTACATAGGAGAACTGATAGAAATTGTTAAATCTATTACAGCTGCAATTACAGCTAAAACGATGGTAAAGACCATTAATTGTGCATAGTTAATACCGATATTCATCGAAAAGATATAAGTTTCATCTTGTTCTTCTTCTGTGAAACCTTGCAACATAGATATATCTACAATAAAGTATATTAATCCTATGAGAATGAGCGTTGTTATTATTGTAGCTAAAAATGCTGATTGTGTTTTTGTATTATATTCATTGATATAGAACAAATTGATGCATGCTATTAATAAACAAAAGATGATAAGCACGATAAAGATTGGTGCTTTATAGATAATAAGTAATATTGCGATAAATAATGTGAATATGTTTAAGAATAATGTTATAAATGAACGGAATCCTGTTTTGCCTCCAACTAAAATCATTAAAATGAGAAGGATAACAGCTAAAATGAAAGTAGTATCCATTATTTAGCCTCCTCTCTCTGCATAAATAACATCACGATAAAAATCGTAATAGGAATCGTGATGACAATACCTATCCCGCCCATCAAAGCTCTTGAAATTTCAAGGGACCAATTCATCGATAGTGTATACGTTACAGTATTGTTGTTTTTAAAATAAAGTATAACCATTGGGATACTTCCGGATAAATATGCAAAGAATAGTATGTTGGTCATTGTACCCATAATATCTTTACCTATATTGATACCAGATTGCTTTAACCGCTTCATAGATATTGTAGGATGTTGCGCCTTTATTTCATATAACGAACTTGTGAGTGTGATGGCAACATCCATAACGGCTCCTAAAGAACCGATTAAGATGGAAGCTAAGAATATTTGTGTTGGTTGAATTGTTAAAAAGCTCATCGTTTCATATTTGATGCCATTGCTGTTTGTTAAAGTCATAATCAGTTGAGAAATTCCTATACTGATAAAAGTGCCGAGCAATGTTGAAAGAATTGCAACGAATGTCTTTTTTGAAAAACCACTGACTAAAAGTAACGAAATGATAGTAGAAAAAATAACGGTTATAGCCATTAAAATAAAGAAATGCTGATTATCATTTTTCATGAAATAATTAATCATTATTAAAATGACAGATACATTTATAAACAACGAGATAATTGAATAAAGGCCAGATTTTCTACCAACCATGAGTAAAGTGAATAAAAATAATCCGGTCATAAACACGACAGACGTATCTCGTTTTAAGCCTTTAATAATTGCAGAGCTTTCTTCACCAGTGTATGAGATGAGAACTTCATCACCTTTACGGTACTTTTCAGAGTCAGTAAGTGAGTCTGTGTATTTATGAGGTACGGTTAATGTTTTGCCTTTATATTTTCCATTAACAATTTTTAATTTTATGTTTTCGGTATGTACGATATCTTTGTTTTTATTTTGGTCAACTGTATTTTTACTTTTTTGATCCGTAATATTTGTGATGTGGCCAATAGGTGTCTTATAAAATTGCGCGTTATATTTTGTGAAGATTAAAGCCCCTATTAATAATACGATGAAAGCTAATATCGCTATATTGAAAGGTTTCTTTAAACTCGTTTTGAATTGCTGTTTCATATCATTGCACCATCACTTTTAATTTGTATTGAATAACGTATAGTATACGTATGAAAAAATGTGAATTCAAACTATTTCCATGTTTGTTCTATTGGTAATGTATCACGCTTTCTCGCTCTCGAAATATAAGGATGCCCCGCAACAGTAAATCTTAAATGTTTTTCTGTCCATTCACCTTTGTTAGGTACGCCAATGCGAGCAGATGTATCGATGTTTTTAGGGTACTTTCGATTCATCGTATCGATTTTAAGACTGCCCGCTCCAATTTTTGTGCCATCTAGTGATTTAGATATTTGCATAGCTTGTGTGAATTTCCCAGGTCCATTTGTAAGTTCCACACCCGTCTTGTGATTACGGTTGATTTCCATTTGTTCTATGCCATTTTCAGGTTCTATAGCTCTTAATAACACACCTTGAGGTTCACCTTCAGTTTGTGTAACGAAGTTGATGAGCAACTGTTTGTGCATACTATGAGCATAAATTGTGCCACCTTCACAATATAGCGATTTGACACTCTTTGTATTTTTCCCGTTAAAGGAATGTGCAGCTTGATCGTGAATACCTACATATGCCTCTGTTTCTACAATATAACCTGTGTAAGTTAAGTCTTCAGTTTCATGAATCAGTCTTACCCCTAGTAAGTCCTGAGCAATCTCTTCGGTTGTTCTATTAATAAAGTCCATTGATTTAATTACCTCCTAATGATAAGTCGTTTGTCTATGAAGTAAAGTCTGAGCAAAATTGACGAATGCATTTAATTGCGCATGTTGGTTGTTCTGTTGATAGACGATATAAATTGTTCTTTTCAGTTCTGTGTGCGTAAGAGGTATTTTAACAAGGTGTTCATCCTCTATACCACCACTTAAATAATCAGCGATAATTAAAACACCTTTCTCAGCTAGTAGTGTTTGTTTTAATAAAGTTGGATTTGAAATTCGATATACTTTTTGTGAAGCATGCTTCCTTATAAGTTGTGCGATTTGATCCGGCAGTGTGTTGTAATAATAAATATATTGATGACTGAGTTGAGACAATGGTGGTTTCGGGTTCATAGATAAATCATTGTTGTTATGAACATATAAATTATAAGTTTCTTCAAACAAAGTGTTTTTAATAGTGTTTTTATTATTCATCATTTTAGGTGTTAGTTCACAAAGTGCGATGTCTATTTGATGAGCGTTTAGAGCTTCTTCAATTTCTATAGGTGTCATAAGCATCGGTCTTATTTCTATATTATGTTCTTGTTCAAACGATTTAATAATTGCAGGTAAGGCTTGTGCAACATAGCTTTCAGTATAAGCTAGTCTAATAGCTCTCTTATCAGTCTGGTCTTGATGAATAAATAATTCAGTAGTTTCTTCTACTAAATCTAAAATTTGATTCGCGTAAGATAGTAGTAATTCACCACGTTCAGTTAATTTTACATTTCTACCTTCTCTTAAAAATAAAACTGTATTGAGTTCTTTTTCTAAATTTGCAATTTGTCTGCTAATAGCTGATTGAGCAATTTCTAATTCTAATGCAGCTTCTGAAATGTGTTCCCGTTGTGCGACTTCTCTAAAATATATTAACTGTTTAATTTCCACGCTTTCCACCTCTTAAATTTATATTATCTAATTTTTAGATATATTTCATCTATTTTATATATTGTTAAGATAAGTCACATTAAAGTATGATGTTAACTATAAATTAGAGAAGGTTCTGAAATTTTAAATTCGAGGTGATGTAGTATGTCATTAAAAAAAGATAGAAGACGACTTGGCCTATATGATTCAGCAGATGAGCATGATGCTTGTGGAATTGGTTTTTACGCCAATATGGATAATAAAAGGTCACATGATATTGTACTGAAATCAATTGAAATGCTTTGCAGATTAGATCATAGAGGTGGAGTTGGCGCTGATGGTATTACTGGCGATGGTGCTGGTATTATGACAGAAGTCCCTCACCTCTATTTTAAACAGAAGCTAAAGTTAAAATTACCATCTGAAGAACATTATGCAGTAGGGATGTTTTTTACAGATGAAAAGATTGCGGGTAGTATTCACGAAAAAAAGTTCAATGCTTTCTTTGAAGAAGAAGGCTTAAAAGTTATAACGTATCGAGACGTACCAGTAGATACTTCTGTATTAACTGATCATGTTGCAGAAACAATGCCAGCAATACAACAAGTTTTTGTTGAAAATAAAACGAGCGAACATTTTGATCGTTCGTTATTTATTGCTCGTAAACAAATTGAACGTTATGGTGAAGAGCAAAATTTAGATTTATACTTTGCAAGTTTATCTAGAAGAACGATTGTATATAAAGGTTGGTTGCGATCGGATCAAATTAAAGGATTATATGTCGATTTATTAGATGATGCATATGAATCAAAATTCGGTTCAGTTCATTCAAGATTTAGTACGAATACATTTCCGAGTTGGAAAAGAGCTCACCCTAATAGATTATTGATGCATAATGGTGAAATCAATACGATTAAAGGTAATGTGAATTGGATGAGAGCGCGCCAAGATAAATTAATAGAAACGATTTTTGGAGATGTTAAAGATAAAATTGGAGAAGTTTTAGACGAATCTGGTAGTGATTCTTCTATTGTAGATAATGCGCTTGAATTTTTAAGTTTAAGTATCCCACCAGAGCAAGCGGCTATGTTACTTATACCTGAACCATGGTTATACAACGAAACACAAGACCCTAAAATTAGAGCTTTCTACGAATATTACAGTTATTTGATGGAACCATGGGACGGACCAACGATGATTAGTTTTTGTGACGGTGATAAATTAGGAGCATTAACAGATAGAAATGGATTAAGACCAGGTCGATACACAATTACTGACTCAAATGAAATTATTTTCTCATCTGAAGTTGGAGTAATTGATGTTGATGAAGAGCATGTTCTATATAAAGGTCAATTAAACCCAGGAAAATTATTACTTGTTGATTTTAAAGAAAATAAAGTTATTGAAAATAACGAATTGAAACAAAGAATAGCAAGCGAATATCCTTATGAAGAATGGGTACGTCAACAAGATTTAAATATTAACGACGTCATAGCGACACCATCAAGAACAAGTCAAGATCAATTATTCCAATTACAAAGAAGGTTTGGTTATACAAAAGAAGAAATCAATAAATATATGACGGAGTTAGTTAGTGAGCGAAAAGACCCGATTGGTGCTATGGGATTTGATACACCAGTTGCAGTATTGAGTACACAACCTGAATCATTATTTAATTATTTTAAACAACACTTCGCACAAGTTACCAATCCACCAATTGATTCATATCGAGAAAAAATTGTAACGAGTGAAATGGTTTATTTAGGCAAAGAAGGTAATCTATTAGAACCCCATCAAGATAATACGAAACGTATACAGCTAAATCATCCTGTATTGTCTAAAGCACAACTTCAAAAAATCCAAAATAGTACTTATCAGACAAAATTTATTTCTACGGTATATGAAACATCGCTTGAAGATGCTTTAGACGAACTATCGCATAAAGTTTCACAAGCTGTAGCAAATGGTGCAGAAATAATAGTACTAGAAGATGAGTCGGTAAATGATTTAGAAAACCAATTTGCTATGCCGATGTTATTAGCAGTTAGTCATATTCATCAAAGTTTAATTAGAACTGGTCAGCGACTTGATACAAGTATCATTGCATATTCAGGTGAATGTCGAGAAGTCCATCATTTAGCTACTTTAATTGGATATGGCGCTAATGCAGTTGTTCCATATTTAGCACAGTATACAATAGAAGACTTAACAGAAACGGGTAGACTAACAGGTACTGTAGAGCAGAATATCGATGCGTATAGTCAAACGTTGTCAGCAGGATTGATTAAAGTAATGGCTAAGATGGGTATCTCGACTGTTCAAAGTTACCAAGGCGCTCAAATATTTGAAGCGATAGGTTTAGGCCAAGATGTGATCGATAAGTACTTTACAGGTACACCGTCTAAACTATCTGGGATTTCAATTGAAACGATAGACCAAGAAAATAAAGCGAGACAATCTGAAAATATTAAATATTTAAATTCTGGAAGTACGTTCCAATGGAGACTACAAGGTGACTATCATGCCTTTAACCCTAAAACTATTCATTTATTACAACATGCGTGTAGAGAAAATGATTACAAGATGTTTAAAGAATATTCAGAAGCGGCTGATAGTGAAAGAATGACTCATTTAAGAAACTTGCTTGAATTCAAAGAGAAAAAAGCAATCGATTTAAAAGAAGTAGAATCAGCAGATCAAATTGTAACAAGATTTAAAACAGGGGCAATGAGTTTTGGTTCAATATCTGAAGAAGCACATCAAACATTAGCAGAAGCAATGAACCGTATTGGTGGTCGTAGTAACAGTGGTGAAGGTGGAGAAAATCCAGAGCGTTACATCGTGAAACCGGATGGTACAAATTATATGAGTGCTATTAAACAAGTTGCATCTGGTAGGTTTGGTGTTACAAGCGATTACTTGCAACATTCTAAAGAAATTCAAATTAAGGTAGCGCAAGGTGCTAAACCAGGTGAAGGCGGACAATTGCCAGGCACTAAAGTTTATCCTTGGGTAGCTGAAGTTCGTGGTTCAACGCCTGGTGTAGGATTAATATCACCGCCGCCACATCATGATATTTATTCAATTGAAGATTTAGCACAGCTAATCCATGATTTAAAAAATGCAAATCGCAAATCAGATATTAGTGTGAAACTTGTTTCAAAATCAGGTGTAGGAACAATTGCTGCAGGTGTAGCAAAAGCTCATGCAGATAAAATTGTTATTAGTGGCTATGACGGCGGTACTGGTGCTTCACCTAAGACAAGTATTCAACATGCAGGTCTACCATGGGAAATCGGTTTATCGGAAACACATCAAACACTTATGTTAAATGGTTTACGTTCCCGTGTCACATTAGAAACAGACGGAAAATTAATGACTGGCCGCGATGTTGCATTAGCATGTGCATTAGGCGCTGAAGAATTTGCTTTCGCCACGGCACCGTTAGTAGTCCTTGGCTGTATTATGATGAGAGTTTGTCATAAAGATACGTGTCCAGTAGGGATTGCTACACAAAATGGAGAATTAAGAAAACTATTTACTGGAAAAGCAGACCATATAGTAAACTTTATGTATTTTATTGCCGAGGAAATAAGAGAAATTTTAGCTTCATTAGGCCTTAAGTCTATGGATGAGTTAGTAGGTCGAACAGATTTATTAGAAGTTTCGGAACGCTACTACACACACCCTAAAGCGAAAGAGCTAGATTTAGAGGCATTACTATTTGTTATCGAAGGAGATAAACATCGCATTATGGATCAAGATCACCAACTTGATAAAGGTTTTGATTTGTCTAAACTTTATGATGATGCTAAAGCTTCTATTGATTATGGTGAGAAATTTGTTGGAAGCTATAATATTAGAAATATTGAGCGTAATGTTGGTGTGATAACTGGTAGTTATATTACGGAAGTACATGGAGAACCTGGACTCCCAGAAGATACGATTTATGTCAAAACGTTTAAACATGCAGGACAAAGTTATGGTGCATTCACGCCTAAAGGTATGACTTTACATCATACTGGCGATGCGAATGACTATTTCGGAAAAGGGTTATCAGGCGCTAAACTTATTTTAAAGGCTCCAAACGAAGCAAGAGAAAATAATATTATTGTTGGTAATGTATGTTTTTATGGTGCAACGAGCGGTACAGCATACATTAATGGACGAGCTGGTGAACGTTTTTGCGTTAGAAATAGTGGTGTAAATGTGGTTGTAGAAGGCGTGGGTGACCATGGTCTAGAATACATGACTGGTGGACGTGTCGTGATTTTAGGTGATGTTGGACGTAACTTCGGTCAAGGTATGAGTGGTGGCGTGTGTTACGTTGCTCCATCTGACATAGATGCATTTAAAAGAACAAACGCACTTGACACGCTAGAATTTGAAACGTTAAAAGATAAAAGTGAAATTACTAATTTGAAATTAATGCTAGAGGATCATGTTAAATATACAGATAGTAAAAAGGCGAAAATCATGTTAGAAGATTTTGATTTAATCGCGGAGAAAGTTGTAAAAGTCATTCCCAAAGACTATAAATTGATGATGCAGAAAATTTCACAGTATAAACTAGAAAATGAAGAAGATGCACTGTTAAATGCGTTCTTTGATGATCGTAAATCTATAGGTGATGAAGAAGAATTAGCTTCTGTTTATTAAGAAGGAGGGCATAATATGGGTGAATTTAAAGGTTTTATGAAGTATCCTAAAAAGCAATTGGATGAGTTATCTTTAAAAGATAGAATTAATGGATATGAACCGTTCCAACAAAGATTTACTACAGAAGATGCTTCGACACAAGGCGCACGTTGTATGGACTGTGGAACGCCTTTTTGTCAAACAGGTTCATCATTTGGGAGAGATACGATAGGTTGTCCAATAGGTAATTATATTCCGGAATGGAATGACTTAGTATATAGAAAAGATTTCGAAGAAGCTTTTGAAAGATTGTCTGAAACTAATAACTTTCCTGAATTTACCGGACGTGTTTGTCCAGCGCCTTGTGAGTCATCTTGTGTGTTAGCAATAAATAATGATTCAGTAGCGATTAAAGGTATAGAACGTACAATTATAGATGAAGCATACGATATGGGGATCGTTAAACCGAAAGTTCCAAATACACGTTTAGAAGAAAAAGTCGCTATTATCGGAAGTGGACCTGCAGGCTTAACTGCAGCAGAAGAGTTAAATTTATTAGGGTATCAAGTCACGGTATATGAACGTAATCATAGACCAGGAGGACTATTAATGTATGGTATTCCAAGTATGAAATTGGATAAATCAGTTATTGAGCGCCGTATTAAATTGATGGAAGAAGCAGGTATTGTTTTTAAGACCGACATTAATGTAGGGAAAGACATCACGAAAGAAGAACTTAATGAGCAATATGATGCTATTATCGTTTGTACAGGGGCTCAAAAAGGTAGAGACTTACAATTAGAAGGACGTATGAGTTTTGGTATTCATTTCGCAATGGAATATTTAACTGAACAAACACAACTACAAATGGGAGAAATTGAAGAACCAACAATAACGGCAAAAGGGAAAAATGTGATTGTAATTGGCGCGGGAGATACTGGTGCAGATTGTGTGGCAACTGCACTAAGAGATGATTGTAAATCAGTAGTCCAATTTAATAAATATGTACGATTAACTGATAAAATGGAACAAAACACTGCGTGGCCATTACCAATGCCTATATTTAAACTAGATTATGCGCATAAAGAATATCGTGAAAAATTTGGATTTGAACCGAGAGCTTATGGTATTCAAACAATGAGGTATGATGTAGACGAAAACGGTAATATTAGAGGTCTATATACACAAGTATTAAAAGAAACAGATGACGGTATGGTTATAGTAGAAGGTACAGAACGTCATTGGCCCGCAGATTTAGTATTACTTTCAATAGGATTTGAAGGTACAGAACATTTAGTTCCTCATTCATTTAACTTGAATACTGATCGTAATAAAATCGTAGCTAATGAAAGAGACTTTAAAACAAATCAAGATAAAATATTTGTTGCAGGAGATGCTAGAAAAGGTCAAAGTTTAGTTGTTTGGGCAATTAAAGAAGGACGTGCAGTAGCAAAAGCAGTAGATAAGGCGTTAAAGGAAAAAATTACAATATAAATTATTGAAATATTATTGACATCAGTCTTGGCTTGGTATAAGATAAATATTGTCTTATTTGGAGGAATACCCAAGTCCGGCTGAAGGGATCGGTCTTGAAAACCGACAGGGGCTTAACGGCTCGCGGGGGTTCGAATCCCTCTTCCTCCGCCATTATTATTAAATATCCAAGACTATTATATAAACAAGCACTACCTACTTTTGTAGGTAGTGCTTTTTGTTTTGTACAAATGTTTTATAATTTTGTTATAATATAAGAATATTCTGACAAAAAGGGGTGTTTTAATGAAAGCGAAGAGATTAAAAAAGGGAGATACAATCGGTGTTGTTGCTTTAGCAAGCCCTCCGAACCAAGAACATTTAAAAATTGGCTTGGGACGTTTGGAAGAGCGATATGATATTCATTTTAAATTAGCGGAAAATATACATGATACTTATGGTCATCTAGCGGGAACAGATGAAGTAAGACTAAAAAGTTTGCATGATATGTTAATGGATGATGAAGTAAAGGGCATCATATGTGCATGTGGAGGATATGGAACACCGCGTATTGTTGAACAAATTGATTTTAATCTTGTTAAAAAACACCCAAAAATTATATGGGGCTATAGTGATATAACTTGCTTACATAATGCCATTAGACAAGAAACTGGGTTAGTAACATTTCAAGGGCCAATGATCTCTTCTGATATTGGAGAGAATTATCATGATATTTCCATTAATAGCTTTGAACAATTGTTTGAAGGTAAAGATTTAAATTACCCTGTAGAACAGTTAAGATTTAAACCATTTGTGAGTGGTCGTGTAGAAGGAGAGATAGTAGGGGGATGTTTATCGCTTTTAGTATCTAGTATAGGTACACCTTATGAAATTGATACAAAGGATAAAATACTTTTCTTAGAAGATGTAGGAGAAGAACCATATAAAGTAGATGGTTTTTTACAACAATTAAAATCTGCTGGAAAGCTAGACGATGCAATTGGATTTATAATTGGTCCATTTACTAATAGTAAACCTAAAAAGCCAGAGAAATCATTAAAAATGGAAGAAGTATTACAGCATTTTATAGGCAGTTTAAATAAGCCTACTGTAAATGAAGTGTATATAGGCCATTGCACACCACATTTTGGCATTCCATTTGGGACTAAAGCAATATTAAATGTAGATAAAAAGGTTTTGCAAATTGAGTCTGGTGTTTATTAATGCAAAGGGGGATGGGTATGTTTATTACTGATATTAAATACTATAGATATAAAACGCCTTTGAAAAAGCCTTTTAAGACAGCTCTTAGAACTGTTGATGTTATAGAAAGTATTTATGTATTTATTGAAACGAATCATAAAGAGATGGTTGGTGTTGGTGAAGCAGTACCAACGTATGTTATTACGGGAGATACAAAAGGTGGAATAGAAGCAGCTATAGAAGAGGTTTTTAAACCATTGCTGATCAATAGGCCATTATCTATTGGTTTATTGGATGAAATGGACGAAGCCTTAGTAGGAAACTCTAGTGCAAAGGCAGCAATAGATATCGCTCTATATGATTTGCTTGCACAAGAAGCGAAGTCTCCTCTGTATGAATACTTAAATAATGACCCGGGAAATAAATCATTAGAAACTTGTTATACAGTAAGTTTAAATGAAGCAGATGAAATGGTTAAAGATGCTTTTAGATACATACAAGAAGGATATACTCACTTAAAAATAAAAGTCGGAAAAGATAGTGTTGAAACAGACTTAAATAGATTAAAAGCTTTAAGAGCTGCCTTACCTAAAGATACAACGCTTAGTGTAGATGCTAATCAGGCTTGGAATGAAAAGGGAGCAGAACAAGCTTTAAAACATTTTGATGAAGCGTCATTAAATATTGAAAGTATAGAACAGCCGGTTAATAGAAATGAATTTTCAGTATTAGGTAAATTAACAAAAGATTATCAAATTCCACTAATGGTAGATGAAAGCTTATTTAGTGTCCATGATGCTAAACGATTAGTTGAGGTTGGAGCGATTAATCTCTGGAATATTAAACTTATGAAAACAGGTGGCATTCATCAAGCGCGTAAAATACATGAAATAGCTAACGAATATGATATTACTTGTATGGTCGGTTGTATGATGGAAACGCATGTTTCAGTAACTGCAGCGTTACACTTTAGTTTAGCTGCCAATAAAGTAACACGAGTGGATTTCGATGCGCCTCTTATGGTTTCTAATCGTGAAGTAGTAGGTGGTATAGCTTATAATGGTTCGAAAGTGACGGCGCCAAAAGGTTATGGTTTAGGAATTGATAGAAAATCTTTACTTAAGAAGGTGAGTGTATGATCAAGTATTGCAGAGTAAACGTTGGCACAATTTGGAGAGATACAGATAAAGCACGAGATATAGATCGTGATGGTATTATGTACCCAGCTGATATCCAACGATGGTTGTTGGAACTTAATTTAGAAGAAAAACTATCATTTACTGAAGACAGTCGAATAGACACACAGGTACTGTATGGTGAAGCGGTTGAAGTATTGGAAGAGCAAGACGGATGGAGTTATGTTATCTGTTTAGAACAACCATCCAAACAACATGATAAAGGTTATCTAGGATTTATACCTTCTAGCCAACTAGGCGATATGAATATCAAAGCATCCAATCAGCGCATGCGCGTCAAAGTGCCAAAAACTACATTGTTCAATACAGATTTCACAACTAAACAAATTTTATCATTTAATACAGTATTGCCTGTCTTAAAATTAGATCAACAATTTATCGAAGTAGAGACACCAGAAGGTATCGGACTTATTGATGGCAAAGATATTGAACTGAGTGATGAATTTGGCGCATTTAAACAAGGTTCAATGCAAGGCGTTATAGATAATGCTAAATTATTTATTGATTTACCTTATTTATGGGGAGGTATGTCTAGTTATGGTTATGACTGCTCTGGATTATGTTTCCACATGTATAAAAGCCAGAATTTCAATATACCTCGAGATGCAGATGAACAATATGAAGCTATGACGGATATTCCTTTAGATGAACATTCTTTAAAGCCAGGAGACTTACTATTTTTCAGTAAGCCTGAAGATAAAGGTTTTCTTTCCCATGTAGGTATTTACATGGGTGAAGATATGATGATTCATGCACCGCATACACCTAGAAGTATTGAAATTGTTAAACTAACAGGTAGTTATTATCAAAAAATCTTAGTAAAAGCAGCTAGGCTATCAACATTTTAATATAGATTGAATCATATAAGACCCGAAATCGTGAGAGAATTTTATCGCTTTTTCGGGATTTTCTGTGTTAGAAAGAAAACTATAATAATAATACTTTTCTTTAAATTGTATAATGCCTACATCGTTTGCTACATGGTCGTATTCTCCAGTTTTTGAATAATAAATCAATTGATCTTCATAAAATGATTTAAAGATAGAAACTTTATCATTTAAGTGTTGATGACGCATAATTTCTAACATATCATCTCCATTTGCATGTTGAGTGATATATCGAAGCATGTTAATCATATCTTCAGAAGTTGTATAATTTTGTTTACCTTGGTCTATCGCCTCAGCATCCATCATTAATCGGTTTAATTCAGTGTTTTTACAATTCAAAGTTTGTTGTATAAACAAATTGATATGTTGTTGGCCGAAGTAATTAATTAATATATTTGTTGCTGTATTATCAGATACGACAATCATTAATTGAATAAGGTCGTTAACGCTTAAGTACGGGATATCCAATGTTTGTAATACTCCGCTCCCACTCACTTTATGTTCTATTTTTAAATTTTCTTGTCTTTCTTCTTTATTTAACTTCGAAAAAATATAAATCATAATCGGAATTTTGATTAAACTTGCTGATTCGAATATTTTCTTTTCGTTGTGATTTGTTAAAAATGTCTCATTCTCGGAAGCAAATTCTAATGAAACGTTATCGTGTTCCATATATTCATGTGTTAAAAATGACATAATTTATACCTCCTTTATTCAATCATACTACAGAATAAAAGTAATATTAATTGAAAGCCTTTACATACTTGTATATACAAGTTATAATTCAAGTAATAAAAAACAGGGGGAGTGAGTTCAATGTCTGTAAATAGAGAAGAAGTGAAACAGATTATTGATGCTATAGGTGGTAAAGACAACGTAGATGCAGCCACACATTGTGTTACCCGCTTAAGATTAGTGTTAAATGATGAAAGTAAAGTTAATAAAGAAGCTTTAGACAACATCGATTTAGTGAAAGGGTCTTTTGCAGCAAATAATCAATTTCAAATCGTTATTGGTCAAGGCACAGTTGACGAAGCTTATAAAATTTTCCAAGAAGAAACGGGAATTGGAGAAAGCTCTAAAGATGAAGTGAAGAAAGTTTCGGAACAAAAAATGAATCCTTTGCAAAGATTAATTAAATTGCTCGGTGATGTATTTATTCCTATTTTACCTGCAATCGTTACTGCAGGTTTATTGATGGGGTTAAATAATGTGTTAACAGCTGAAGATTTATTTGGTCCTAAATCTTTAGTAGACCAGTATTCATGGTTAGCTGATTTTGCAAACATGATTAACGTTATTGCGAGTACAGCATTTATCTTCTTACCTGCCCTTATTGGTTGGTCAGCTATGAGAGTGTTTGGAGGTAGTCCAATATTAGGATTAGTATTAGGACTTGTACTTGTTCATCCTCAGTTAGCTTCTCAATATGATCTTGGTGGCGGTAAATCAGATGAAATTCCAGTATGGCATATGTTTGGTTTAGAAATTAAACAATTGAACTATCAAGGTCAAGTGTTGCCGGTATTAATAGCAACATGGGTACTATCTGTAATTGAAAAATTCTTAGCTAAACGCGTGCATGATTCAATCAAAATGTTAGTCGTTGGTCCGGTCGCTTTATTAATAACTGGATTCTTATCATTTATTATTATAGGACCTTTAGCATTAGAACTTGGTACACTTATTACGAATGGTATTAAAGGAATATTTGATAGCGCAGGTTGGTTAGGTGGCGCAGTATATGGTCTGTTCTATGCTCCGCTTGTTATTACAGGTTTACATCATATGTTCTTAGCAGTAGACTTCCAACTGATGGGAAGTAGTATAGGCGGTACTTATTTATGGCCAATCTTAGCTATATCTAATATCTGTCAAGGTTCAGCGGCATTTGGTGCTTGGTTGATTTATAGAAAGCGTAAAATGGCAAAAGAACAAGGTTTAGCAATGACTTCAGGAATATCATCTTTCTTAGGTGTTACTGAACCAGCTATGTTTGGTGTCAATTTACCATTGAAATACCCGTTTATAGCCTCTATCGTTTCATCTTGTTTACTAGGTGCGTTTATTGGCGCAAACGGCGTATTAGGAAAAGTTGGTGTTGGTGGTGTGCCGGCAATTATTTCTATAACACGTGAATATTGGGGTGTATATATTATCGCTACATTAATAGCTATGGTGTTACCAGCTATTTTAACAGTGGTATTCTCAAGATTTGCTAAAGAACAAGCGAAAGAAATGGTGCAAGAATAATATTATTAAATAAAGGAGTTCATAAACATGGCGGTTTCAGATTGGAAAAAATCAGTAGTATACCAAATATATCCGAAATCATTTAACGACACGACTGGCAATGGTCAAGGGGATATAAACGGGGTTATCGAAAAATTGCCTTATTTACAAAAGTTAGGTGTAGATTATGTATGGTTAACACCTATTTATGAATCGCCAATGAATGATAACGGATATGATATTAGTGATTATTATGCAATCAATCCTGATTTTGGTACGAAAGAAGATATTGAAAAGTTACTTACTGAAGCACATAAACTTGGCATTAAAGTAATGCTGGATATTGTGATTAATCATACGTCTACGTCACATCATTGGTTTGTTGAATCTAGAAAGTCTAAAGATAATCCGTATAGAGATTATTATATTTGGAAAGAAGGTACTAAAGATGAGCCGCCAACAAACTGGGAATCTAAATTTGGTGGTAACGCTTGGGAGTACGATGAACAAACTGAAAGTTATTATTTAAGATTATTCGACGTCTCTCAAGCTGATTTAAATTGGGAAAATGACCAATTGAAAGAAGAAATCTATGAAATGATAAATTATTGGATTGATTTCGGCGTAGATGGTTTTAGATTTGATGTTATTAACTTAATTTCTAAAGGTGCTTTTGAAGATTCAGAGGAAATCGGTAAAGAATTTTATACGGACGGGCCAAAAGTTCATGAATATTTACATGAATTGAACCGAAAAACTTTTGGAAATAAAGATATTATGACTGTAGGAGAAATGTCTTCTACTACAATAGAGAACTGTATAAAATACACCAACCCTGAAAGACAAGAATTAAATAGTGTATTTAATTTCCATCATTTAAAAGTAGATTATAAAAATGGTGAGAAATGGTCTGATATGAAATTTGATTTTATAGAATTAAAACGTATTCTGATGGATTGGCAAGTTAATATTGCTAAAGGTAATGGATGGAACGCTATTTTCTGGTGTAATCATGATCAACCGAGAGTTGTGACAAGGTTTGGTAATGATGAAACAGAAGCTAACAGAGTTAAATCAGCTAAAATGCTTGCTATATCACTTCATATGTTGCAAGGAACACCTTATATCTATCAAGGTGAAGAGATAGGTATGACTGATCCTAAGTTTACATCAATCGATCAATATCGAGATATTGAAACATTAAACGCATATCGTAGTCTAAGGAATCAAGGCTTGGATGAAGATACGATTATGAAAGTTATTGGACAAAAATCTCGTGATAATTCACGTACACCTGTTCAATGGACAGATGAGGAAAATGCCGGTTTTACAACAGGCACGCCTTGGATAGGCATACCGGATAACTATAGAGAAATTAATGTGGAAGCGGCGATTAAAGATAAGAATTCAATCTTCTACACTTATCAGCGGTTAATTGATATTCGTCATAAACATGATATTATAACGTATGGAGATGTAGAACCACTATATATGGATCATCCAGACTTGTTTATTTACAAAAGAAAGTTAGATAATGAAGAGTGGTTGATTGTAGCTAACTATACAAATGATAAGGTTGAAATACCTGAGGATATTGATATGGAAGGCGAATTGATAGTGGCTAATAATGATTTAAATGGCAATATGCTAGAGCCTTTTGATGCATTTGTTGTTAATTTAAAAAGCATTTAACTATGAAGTTTTGAAGGTATAGAGGTGAAACAATGAATAAGTATATGAAAATCTATCAGTCAATTTGTAAAAAAATTATAAATGGTGAATATGCACACTTACAACAATTACCTTCAGAAAATGAATTAACAAAGATATATTCAACTTCGAGAGAAACAGTAAGAAAAGCATTAAATCTTCTACAAGAAAAAGGTTATATACAAAAGTTACGTGGAAAAGGTTCAGTTGTTATATATGAAGGAATTATTCAATTTCCAATATCTGAAATGATCAGTTTCCAAGAAATTAATAATAGACTAGGTCTTGACTATGAAACGGTAGTTGAAGTATTTGAAGTTATCAATGCTGAAGACGAGCCAATTGTTCAACACGCTTTAGAATTGAATAATCACGATAAGCTATGGCACGTAATTCGAACAAGACAAAAAAATAATAAAGTTCATATCATGGATGAGGATTACTTTGTTTGCAAAGTGATACCCAAACTTTCAAAAGAAGTAGCGTCTCATTCGATTTATCAATATATTGAAAATGAAATGAATGTAGAAATAAGCTATTCAAATAAATCTATTACTTTTGAAAAAATGACAGAGAAAGAAGAACGATATTTTGGACATTTAGATCCTTTATATACAGCTACAGTTAGAGGTATTGTTCATTTGAGTAATGCTGAAAGATTTCAATATAATATCTCTAGACATATTGCGACAGAATTCAAATTTGTCGATTTTTCTAGAAGGGTTTTGAATAAACCTGTAATAGATCAATAGTTTTTTCTTGCCAAGTATAATGGTTTTGTTGTACTATATAAAGTGCCGTGCTAAGTGGGGAGGTAGCGGTTCCCTGTACTTGAAATCCGCTTTAGCAAGACTGAATTCCTTTGCCGCGGACATATTATTGTGAGGTCTGCCCTCAGCACGTGGTGTCTGAAGACGTCGGTCCTATGCAATACAAACCCATGAATCATGTCAGGTCCGGAAGGAAGCAGCATTAAGTGGATCATTGTATGTGCCGTAGGGTTGCCGAAGTTTAGCTAACGACTGAGGTAACGCTTGTGATGTTTGTTCCAAGCAAAGGTGCACGGTATATTTTTTATTCAACTAAACATATTATATATAAATCAAAAAAGGGTGACCTCGGTCACCCTTTTTCTTATATCAGGAGGATATAGTATATATGACGCAATTATATATCGGAACGATTATAGAATCTGAATATGAATTAGCGAAAGAAGTAGTGAAAAAAGCTTTTTTAAATACTGATTATGTAAATGCGAAAGAACATGAATTAATAGGTAGAATTAGAAAATCTCCACATTATAATGCCGAGTTAGAAGTAGTTGCCAAGACAGAAGGCGGAAAAATACTAGGGCATGCGATGATGACAGAAGTAACAGTCGATTCAGAAGAAGATAGTAATACAGTTCTAACTTTAGCGGCAGTATCAGTTTTACCAGAAGTCCAAAATAAAGGGATTGGTAAAGCTTTAATTGAAGCTTTAGAGTATCGAGCTTATGAAAATGGTTATATTGGTGTTGTCGTCATGGGAGATGAAACATATTATCGCGAACTAGGTTATAGAAATGCAGCGGAATTTGACATTTATCCTTCATTTGAAATTAAGAACGAAGATTTTATGTTCAAATATTTATGGGACCATCCTAACAAAGAAGTACGAGGTATAGTTCATTTTCCAGAAGAATTTCGATGATTTATATTAAGAAGAAATATTGATTCGTGATATAATAGTTGTTATGAAGAATTAAACTTGGAGGTGCCATTTTGAATTATCAAGCTTTGTATCGGATGTACCGACCACAATCATTTTCAGATGTTGTTGGTCAAAAGCATGTAACGAAAACATTAAGAAATGCTATCCAAAAAGGAAAGCAATCGCATGCTTATTTATTTAATGGCCCACGTGGAACAGGAAAGACAAGTATTGCTAAAATATTTGCTAAAGCAATTAACTGCACAGTAAATACAAATGGTGAACCTTGCAATGAGTGTGCAATTTGTAAAGGTATCACACAAGGGACTAACTCAGATGTTATTGAGATAGACGCAGCGAGTAATAATGGCGTAGATGAAATTCGTAACATTAGAGATAAAGTTAAGTATGCACCTAGCGAATCTAAGTTCAAAGTATATATTATTGATGAAGTTCATATGTTAACTACTGGAGCTTTTAATGCGCTTTTAAAAACACTTGAAGAACCACCTAGTCATGCTATTTTTATATTAGCAACAACAGAACCTCACAAAATTCCACCAACTATTATTTCAAGATGTCAAAGGTTTGATTTTAAAGCAATCAATTCTGGAGAAATTGAAGATAGACTTGCATTCGTAGCTGATCAACAAGAGATTACTTATGAACAGGAAGCATTAGCATTTATTGCTCAAGTGTCTGAAGGTGGCATGAGAGATGCTTTAAGTATTATGGATCAAGCGATTGCCTTTGGAGACGGTCATTTATCACATGAACACGCGTTGAATGTTACGGGCAGTGTGGACAAAGCAGCTTTAAATGCTCTGTTTCAAGATATCGTTGCTAAAGATATCAAGCAAGCATTTATGAGATATCATGAGTTTATATCTAGTGGTAAAGAAGTTAATAGACTTGTTAATGATATGATTTACTTTATTAGAGATGCTATTGTAGCAAAGACTACTGACCGAGAAGATGAAGAACATGCTTTAAACCAAATCGATTTAAATACAATGTACAAAATGATTGATTGTATAAATGATACACTTGTTTCTATGCGTTTTGCGATTAATCAACAAGTTCATATTGAAATATTGATTGTGAAATTAACAGAACTGGTTACACGTAATCGTCAACAAGAAACACAACAAGAGCAACCATACCAAAATATTTCTAGCGATGTAGAGAATAAAATTAAACAATTAGAAGCTCAAATCACGCAACTCTCTCAAAACGGTGTACAACCAAAAGCGAAACCTGTTGAAAACAAACAAGGTGTTGCAAGGAAACAATCGAAACATGTATTCTCAATACGTCAAATTGAACGTGTATTAGATCATGCAAATAGAGATGATTTGAATTTATTAAAAGAAAAATGGCAAGCAGTTATTGAATCAGTTAAGCAGAAAGATCAACGAGCGTTAGTCAGCTTGTTATTAAATTCAGAACCAGTAGCTGCAAGTGAAGATCACGTGCTTGTTAAATTTGATGAAGACATTCATTGCGAAATCGTAAATAAGAACGATGAGAAAAGAGAACATATCGAATCTATAGTCTGTGAAATAGTGAATAAGACAGTTAAAGTAGTGGGTGTTCCTAATTCTCAATGGCTACAAGTAAGGCAACAATATATTCAATCAAAGAAAGCAAATTCAACCGAAACTAAAAATGAACCAGAACAAGAGAACAAAGAAGAAGCGGATATTGTTAAGAAAGCTCAAGAATTATTCGGCGAAGATACTGTTCATGTAACAGATGAGTAATACATGACATAGACTTCAAAGGTATGTATAATAAATATGACAAAAATTAATTTTCTATAATAATTATAATAGATATTAGGAGGACAAAATTATGCGCGGTGGCGGAAATATGCAACAAATGATGAAACAAATGCAAAAAATGCAAAAGAAAATGGCTGAAGAACAAGAAAAATTAAAAGAAGAAAAAATTGAAGGAACAGCTGGTGGCGGAATGGTTACAGTTGTTGTTTCAGGACACAAAGAAATCTTAGATGTTGTTATTAAAGAGGATGTAGTAGATCCTGAAGATATCGAAATGTTACAAGACTTAGTTTTAGCTGCAACAAATGATGCTTTGACTAAAGCTGATGAAGTAACTGCTGATCGTTTAGGTAAACATACAAAAGGTCTTAACATCCCTGGAATGATGTAATGATGTTTTATCCAGAACCTATATCGAAATTGATTGATAGTTTCATGAAATTGCCAGGTATTGGTCCAAAGACTGCACAGCGATTAGCGTTTCATGTATTAGATATGAAAGAAGATGACGTTGTTCCGTTTGCAAAAGCACTTGTTGATGTAAAACGAGAATTAACATATTGTGAAACATGTGGCCATATAACAGATGTTTCGCCTTGCCAAATATGCCAAGACAAACAAAGAGATCACTCAGTTATATGTGTTGTTCAAGATTCTAAAGATGTTATCGCGATGGAAAAAATGCGCGAGTATAATGGTATGTACCATGTACTTCACGGTGCGATATCTCCAATGGAAGGAATTGGACCAGAGGACATTAATATACCATCATTGCTAGAGCGTCTGAAAAGTGATGAAGTAAAGGAAATCATTTTAGCGACAAACCCTAATATAGAAGGCGAGTCCACTGCAATGTATATTTCTAGGCTTGTTAAACCAATAGGCATAAAGACAACGAGATTAGCTCACGGTTTACCGGTCGGCGGTGATTTAGAATATGCAGATGAAGTGACACTTTCTAAAGCTATTACTGGCAGAACTGAAATTTAAAGAATTATTTTGCAACCTGTTTACAAATATGTAGCAGGTTGCTTTTGTTCAATTATATGATTAGAAAAGAGTGTAAATATGATAAAAGACACAGGTTTAATCTTAGAAGGCGGCGGCATGAGAAGTATGTATACAGCTGGTGTCTTAGACTTTTTTATAAAAGAAGATATATATTTTGAATATAACATCGGCGTTTCTGCTGGTGCTTCTATGGCTGCTAGTTATATTTCTAGACAGTTTAGGCGTAATCATCGTGTGACAGCTAAATACATTAAAGATAAAAGATATCTTTCTTTATCTAACTATATAAAGAGGAAAGAATTATTTGGGATGGATTTTGTCTATCACTATATTCCAACTTATTTAGAACCGTTTGATTTTGAAAAGTTTGATCAAGCTGAAGAGAAGTTCGTAGTTGTTACAACAGATTGCGAAACGGGTGAAGCAGTTTACTTTGATAAAAATGATACAAAGGGTAGTTTATTAACTGCATTAGAAGCAACAAGTTCTCTACCATTGATGGCTAACCCTGTTCAATATAAAGGACACACGCTTTTAGATGGTGGTATTGTTGATCCTATTCCTATTAAGAAATCTATTGAAGAAGGATATACTAAAAACGTTCTTATATTAACAAGACCAAAAGGATATAGAAAAACACCTAGTAGGTTTTCTAAAGTATTTAGAATGAAGGCTTATCCTAAAGTTAATCATTTAATGGAATTAAGATATAAACATTACAACAAAACATTAGATTGGATTGAAGAGGAAGAAGATAAAGGAAATATCTTTGTAATAAGACCAACTAACACACTAGCAGTAGATAGAGTAGAGAAAGATCCAAGGAAATTAGATGCTTTATATAGAGAAGGATACGCAGATGCAGAAAAAATCTATAAAGATTTAAAAGAATATGTAGAGAAATAATCATATTAGGGTACATTAAGTGTTTTGGTGTAATTTTGATGCTTGAGAAAGGGTTGTATAGCCTGTATAGTTATATCTTGTGAGCGAGAGATATTGAAAACATCAAAACACTTCAAAAATTAATTTTAAAAAGTTGTTGACTTCACCAAATGAAGCGTGTATAATTATTTCTTGTGATGCAAAATGAACATTGAAAACTGAATGACAATATGTCAACGTTAATTCCAATAATTTGAGTACTGAAAGTACTTCAAAGAGTGATTGGCTTAACCAATCAACAAGAGCTAATCAAGCTTACTT
The DNA here is from genome assembly GCF_022386845.1 of Mammaliicoccus sp. C-M13. Lineage (NCBI taxonomy): Bacteria > Bacillati > Bacillota > Bacilli > Caryophanales > Staphylococcaceae > Mammaliicoccus > Mammaliicoccus sp. C-M13. The sequence continues at coordinate 128,858 of NZ_JAJNHQ010000011.1, forward strand.
CTTTTATGGAGAGTTTGATCCTG